>CAYTQG010000074.1:0-11571 GCA_964439965.1 uncultured Proteiniphilum sp. | reverse complement strand
GCACATCCCTTTTAAGGATGGGGTCCTGGGTTCGAACCCCAGGCGAATCACAGCCAAAAATAAAAACTCTGATAATCGTTTATAGATTGTCAGAGTTTTTTATTTACACACAATGTAGGGAAATTAGTTATTTCCCTGATTTTATTTTACCTATACCATTCATATTCGATTTCAGCACTTCAGGATTTCCCCAATATGTGATGCCACCTACACCATCGCTTGATAAGTCGATTGTGCCATTAGCTCTACACTTTATGCTACCCACGCCCGAAGCACGTACGGTGAGGTGATCTACATCAAAATCTTTAGCATTGATGCTACCCACACCATCCGAATTAAATTTGGCAGTAGTAGCCTTACCTGTTAGCTTTACACTGCCCACGCCCTCGTAGTCGATATTTATATTGTTGACAATCAAATTTTCTGCAATAAGGTTGCCCACGCCTTCATATTCAATCAATATATTATCAAGTTCCACTTTATCTTTGAGGACAAAAGCACCCACACCTTCGTGATTGATTTTGGTTAGCTCTGGCGAACTGATGTAAATTGTCAGTTTCATATTATTTGATTTGCCATTGTGTAATTTCTTATCAATCATTCTTATTTTGAGCTTTCCATTTTCGTTGCTCACTCGTAAATTATTTACAGCCTCTTCGTCTCCCTCGGCTCTTACGTATGTTTGCTGCGATTGCACAAATTCAATCTTGGCCACAGCCTCCGTGTCAATTATATCGAAGGGCTCAGTGGTGAATTTTTTCTCAATATTCTTTCCACTTGATTCGTTGCTGCTCTGAATGTTTACACACGAGCTCATCCCCATTTGGGTAATAGCAATTGCTAGAGTTAATAAAAAAAGTTTTGTTCTCATAATTGGTATAATTGTTTTGTAGTTACTAATTTCCTAGTAGTTCTAATATTTTTAATCTGAATGCATATTCAAACTTAGCCTGAGCTTGATCGGCCAATGTTTGTGTTAAGTTGCTCTTTGCTTGGAAAAGCTCAAATGAGTTGGCACGACCATTATCAAACTTCTCCTGAGTAAAACGATACGATTCCAATCCTGCTTTCTCTGCTTTCTCTGTTGCCTTCCATTTGCTTTGAGCCCCCTTTGCGTTTTCAAATGCTTGTTCGATTCGTTTGCGCAAATCAATTTTTACCTTATCCATCTCTATCCTATTATTTTCAGCAGCTAGCTTAGCCGTTTTTATATTGTTTCGAGTTTGAAACTTATTGAAGATAGGTATCTGCAAACTAAAGCCGAGCGAATTACTCATATTGTTCTTTATTTGGTTTGAGAATGTATCGTTTGGTCGCCCTCCCATATTATAATATCCGGTGCCCATGTTGGCGCCAAATGTAAGGGTAGGGTATAGCCCCGAACGAGCTATCTTCACGTCGGTTAGGCTCGATTCAAGTCTATATTGTGCAGCATCTATTTCGGGTCGCACCATAAAAGCATTGTTCACAATATCGTTTGCCGAGATAAGCAGCCCATTATCTATAATAGCCTCCACGGGTGGCGCCACTACATCTATATTCTCAAAATTATCTAGCTCCATAATTTGTGCCAAATCAAGCAATGCAAGTTTTAGGTTACTCTCCGTTTGAACCAAGTTTTGTTCCTCTCGTGCCTGCTGTGCCTCCAGTTCGTATATTTCGCCACGAGCCATTTTTCCACTTTCTATCAGTTCATTCTGTCGGTCCATATTTACTTTAGTAAGCTCTATTTGCTGTTTAGCAATTTCCACTAGCTCTTTTTGCAGTAGCACTTGCAAAAAAGCAGTTGCCACGCTCATCTCAATTTCATCTTTAAACCTCTCCATGTCGGCATTGGCTGCACCCATCTCAGCACGTCGGGCATCAATGTTGTATTTCATTCGTAGCCCATCAAAAAGGGTGATGTTTGCACCCAGTCCCATTGATGTTTGCGACGAGTTAGTATTTTCATATGTGTTATCAAGCCCAATTGATCGTCCAAACACAAAGTTTTGACCTAGCGACCCATTAAGCGATGGAAGCAAATCATTTTTAGCTTGAGCATATGCAATTTCTCGTTGCTGCCTGTTTAGCATCTGCTGTTTTATGTTGCGATTATTATCAAGCGCAATGCTTATACACTCCTCTAGGGTATATTTCTGAGCGGATATCCCAGTGAATGAGCAAAGTGCTACAAATAAAAAGATATATCGAATGTAGTTCATCATCTTATTACTTTTTACTTTCAATTATTAAATTCCCTCTCACTTTATCATTATTGCTAACACCCTCTAGCACCTCAATATTGATACCATCAGATAGTCCCACTTTAATAAACTTTTTGTCGAACACCTGTGGAGTTTCGCTTTTGACGATATACACAAATGCTGAGTCGTTTTCAAAGTCCACACTACTCTCAGGAATCGACACTACATCGTCTCGGCTGTCGAGTATAATATCAGCATTTGCGCTGTATCCAGCTCTAATAAAAATATCATCAGGCATTTCAAGCGCCGCTTTCATCTCAAAAAGTATTGCGCCACTCTCCTCGTTTCCTTTTGGAGCCACATACTCTAGCGTTGCATTTATCTTCTTATCCTGAATAGCACCAATGCTTATTTCCATTGGCATACCCACTGATAGTTTTCCCACTTCGGTTTCGTCAATTTTTCCCTCAAAAAGCATGTCCGATAAGTTAGCCACCGATGCAATGGTGGTGCCATCGTTAAAGTTGTTCGACTGAATTACCGAGTTTCCCACCTTAATAGGTATATCAAGTATGGTGCCGCTAACGGTTGACCGCACAAGCGTATTACTATACTGCGCAGAGCTTTTTGTGATACCAGTTTTCACAAGACTCAGATTGTCGGTTGCTGCCTTCAGCTCCTCTTGATCATTTTTGTATTGAAGCTGTACACGCTCAAACTCCTCTTTCGAAATAACACTGCTTTCGTATAGCTTTTTGTCTCGCTCGTAGTTGCTCTTGCTTTGCTCCGCAGCCAGTTGCGCTCGCGATAGTCGCGACTCAGCACCACTTAGGTTAACCATATCCGGCACCACCTGAATTTTGGCAATTATATCTCCAGTAACAACTATATCTCCCGCCTCCTTATAAACCTCCGAAATAATACCAGACATTTGGGGTTTTATCAAAATCTCATTTCTAGGCTGCACTTTACCAGTTGCCACAGTTCGCTTTTCAATTCTTTGTTTTGTAGCTGTTTCAATTTGGTATGTCTCAACCTTTGGGCGCGACTTTTTGTATAGAAACACGAAAGTCCAGATAACTAATAGCCCTAAAATGGCTAACCCTGCAATTTTTAATACTTTCTTCATTACTGTATGTTTTTTTAGTTTGTTTATTCTATTATATATTGTTTTTATTCTTCCGAAATAGCCTCTACTGGCTTTATCATCATAGCACGCTGTGCCGGCACAAATCCTGCCACTATTCCTATTATCACTAGTATGAACAATGCCCCGATAGCCATTGAGAAGCTGATTTGTGGATCTATGAAAAACTGTTCGCCACTAGAAAGAGCAATGCCAACAACCGACAAGATGCCTACGCCCAGCACTATGCCACCAATGCCTGCTAGTGTGGTGAGCACTGCACTTTCGGTTAGAATCTGGCTTATAATATTTTGTGGTGTTGCACCCAGGGCTCGCCTAATGCCTATCTCTTTTGTTCGCTCGCGTACCGTTACCAGCATTATATTACTTACACCAACCGCTCCAGCAAGCAACGTGCCCAACCCTACTATCCAAATTAGGGCGGCAATACCCAAGAATAGATTGTTGAACATATCAAACTGATCTTCTATGTTCACCGAGCCCACAGCCTCAATATCATTTGGTGCTATTTGGTGGATTTCTTTAAGAGTTTCCGTCACTTTGTCTTGCACCTTCTTCATTCTAATTCCCGGCTTTGATGTTATTGCCAAAAAGTGTATTGCATTTCCTTGATTAAATGTTTTTTGCATTGTAGAAAATGGCAAAACCACAGATTCGGCAGCGGGTCCCCCTATAGAAACTGACGACATCCCTTTTATTACACCCACCACTCGGAAATAAATTCCATCAACTTTTATCAATGTTCCTAATGGATGAGTTCCGTTTTGAAATAGCACCTCGGCTACTCGGTCGCCAATTACACACACTTTTCTTTGTTCTACAATATCAATATCATTAATGAAGCGACCTTCAATAATGTTGCTGCTCTCTATCATGTTGTACACAGGATAGCATCCCTTTACTTGAAAGTTGTCTCCACGTTCTCCGTAAAACACATTCTTGTCTCCCGACCCCGAAAAAAGCATCGGCGAGATGTGTTCTATTTCTGGAACGCGGCTTTCAATGATTTTGATATCCTCGTTTTGCATATTCCACCTACGTCCTTTTCTAAATCCTTTATGGGGCTCGGTGGTGGTGTTGCTCCAAAAGAAGCTTGAGTTGCTGGCAAAGCCTTCAACCTGACTTCTTATACCTTGGTTAAGTGCATTTCCTGCACCTACCATTAGTACTAGCATGAATATCCCCCAGAATACGCCAAATGCTGTTAGAAAGCTTCGTGACTTATTGTGGGTTATGGTTATCCATATCTCATACCATCTGTCTATGTCGAATAATGATTTCATGTTTTTTGTTTTTTAGCCTTTGGCTGTTGTTCAGCCTTTGGCTGTTATTCGCTTCGCTGTTGTTCGCTTCGCTGTTATTCGCTTCGCTGTTGTTCAGCGAGTGATCACTCCCTCATAGCTTCAATCGGTTTCACCTTCACCGCCTTTCTTGCAGGCATATACCCAGCTATTATTCCCGAAATTATTAGCACTATGGTAGCAAACATAGCATAGCTAACGTTTACCGTAGGGTTTTTAAACACACTCATTTGCGTTTCATCACCGGCACTGTTGGCCGACTGCTCCATCACAAAGCTTATAAGCTCTGTGAGCCCAATTCCCATCAGCATGCCTATATATCCAAATATTGCTGTAATTATTAGCGATTCAAGTATGATGCTTTTTAGTATAGAAGAGGGTGGGGCACCTATTGCCTTGCGGATACCAATCTCTTTTGTTCTCTCTTTTACCGATACAAGCATTATATTGCTCACACCCACAATTCCGGCAATAAGGGTGAGCAGCCCTATGATGGATACAAAGATGGTGATACCACCAAATATCTTTTGAGTTTCGATATAATCAGCCTGTGAGTTGTTTACCCAAAGTGCTTGCCTATCCTCAGGATTGAAAGTTAGCATACCACCCAATAGGGCTCTTAGTCTATTGTCGAAATTATCGTTGTCTTCCTTTGTTTCTAATCCCTCAACGGTAAATGTTATCTGGTCAAACTTCTTACTAGGATTGTATATCACCTGTGCCGTTGTAAACGGAATATATGCTATGGGCGATCCCCATTGTGCTTTCTTGCTATTCACACCAACCACCTTATATGCTATATCACCAATCTTTACATTTTTATTAATAGCACTCTCATTTTTAAAAAGCAGATCGGCAATTTTTTTATCAAGCACCACCACCTTGTTGTTATTCTTAAGATCGAGCTGATTGATAAAACGACCATCGCTTGGTTTGATTATCAAGTTTTCAATATCGTGATATGCTGGCATCACACCCCTTATTTGATACGATCCATATTCTTGACCATAAGTAATAGTTTGATTGCGCGATATCCTTGCCGTTACCTGTCTGCTTTCGCTTAGTTGCTTTTCTATTGCTTCAATCTCCCGCTCGGTAAATTGCAGGTTGCGACCCGACTTTAGTCCCTTGTAAGGCATTGAAGTTGTTCCCGACCAAAGCGATATGCTATTTGTAGCCCTATCACTAAAGTTTGACGATACCCCATTCTTCAAACCATTCCCAGCACCCATCAGCACGATAAGGATAAAGATACCCCACGACACCGAAAGGCCTGTTAGCGTGGTGCGCAATTTGTTTTTGCGCAGCGTTTGAAATATTTCTTGTAATATATCTATCATACCTCTATCATTCCATCTTTGATATTGATAATTCTGTCAGTTTGCTCTGCCACCGAAAGCTCATGAGTTACAATGATAGTTGTAATGCCCTCCTTGTTTAGGTCTGTTAGCACGTTCATCACATCCACCGATGTTTTACTATCCAGTGCCCCCGTGGGTTCGTCAGCAAGTATCACTTTAGGGTTCGAGATTATGGCTCGTGCAATAGCCACACGCTGCTTTTGTCCGCCCGACATTTCGCTAGGCAAGTGGTGTGCCCAATCCTTCAATCCCATTTTGTCTAAGTGCTCCATAGCTATAATGTTGCGCTGCTTGCGACTAATATTTTTGTAATACAATGGTAGCGCCACATTTTCAAGTGCATTTTTAAAGTTTATCAAGTTGAACGATTGAAACACGAATCCAATCATCTCATTTCGATACCTTGCAGCTTGTTTTTCCGAAAGGTTTTTAATCAACTTTCCATTTAGGTGATAGTCACCATTGTCATAGGTATCTAATATTCCCAAAATATTTAGCAAGGTCGATTTTCCTGATCCCGATGCACCCATTATCGATACATACTCTCCTTGATCTATATTTAGGTCGATACCTTTCAGCACGTGCAACGATATTGCCCCCGTGCGATACGATTTGTTTATGTCTTTAAGTTTTATCATTATGAATGTTGGCTATTGGCTGTTGGCTTACTAATCGCTAATTGCTAATTTAATTATCTCCACTACCTCATTTAATTCGATATCAAGAAGCTTCATTTTCTTAATAATCTCAGGTAGTTCGTTATTTAAAAATTCCTTTTTGTACATCTTCTTCACCTCCCTCTTTGCATTCTTGGCTGTAAAGAAGCCCACGCCACGCTTATCATAAATAATCTCCATAGATTTTAGATACTCATAGCTTCGCATCACCGTATTTGGATTCACACCTAGTGCTCCCCCCAACTCCCGAATGGATGGGATGCGCTCATCCTCGGGATACTCGTCGTTGAGAATCTTCTCGCAGATAGTGTCACTAATCTGCAAGTAGATGGGTTTATGTTCGTCAAACTTCATGCTCTGTGATTATTAAAATTTCTTCTTCTTCAATATTAGGTATGACCCTATTGTTAGCCCTAGAGGCATTATAATATCTACAAATATTCTAAAGTATTGTATCAATAATATTGCTGGATGCTCTCCTCGTCTGATAACTAATGGACCGTTATCATTGAAAATATTAAAATTAATGTTGGAGTTAGGGTCCAAACTTTGGATAAATAATAGGAAGTAACCTATGAAAATACCAAACACAACAATGTAGAATATCACAAATACCCCAAATGTTTTGAGCAACTTGTTTCGTCTAAACCAAAGATTGCAAAACATTATCGATTGATGGGCAGTAAATATAAGTAAAAGCTCTTCCCAGTTTACATCTATCGAGTTTATTAATTCTGCGAATATAAGACCAGGCATTCTAGATGGAAATATTACGGATAATAAAGTATCTACACCACCATATAGTATAAGCACGATAATTGGTGAGTATATTATCCCAGTCAGCTGAAGTGTAAGAAACTTTTCGAGCGATGAGGCTGGTAGCATAGCATCTATTATGCCCTTTTTAGGATGATTGTAGTTGAAAAAATAAAAGAAAGGGGCAAAAACTATTGATACCACAAGTAGAAATATAAACAAAGACGTCCTGTCTCCTATAGCCACCACTGTGGAGTCGTCAATAAAGCTAAACAAGAAAAGAAACACAGGTATTAAAGCAATAGGGAGAGCATTTCTCCACGCAAAATTGGTAGGATGAAACCATTTCCTATAAATAAGCTTTCCTAATCGTTGGATGTTTAATATATTGCTGTTCATAATATTTATCTCCTATTTAAATAATTCTTTAATTGTCTCTTTATGCTTCATGCTAGCATTAAATAATGCTTCGAGATTTACTTTACTCTCAAGTTCGCTTTTATTTTCGGTCACACATAAGTTGCCACCTAGCGTAGGTTCAAAATAAAGCGCTTGCTCTGGAACGATAGATTCGAGACTAAAGTAGAGTTTTTGTGAAATTGCCTCTAAACTTGCATTCAAGAGCACAGCGCGATTATCTAATATTATTATGGGGTCGATAAGATTCTCCAAATCCCTTACCTGGTGAGTAGAAATGATAGCGCAAGTCTCGTCGTGACAGTAGTCGGCCATCACCTTGCGAAACATTGTTTTTGATGGAATATCCAAACCATTACTTGGCTCGTCCATCAATAGCAGGTCTGCATTAGTGCTAAGCGCAAAAGCTATTGCCGCTTTCTTGGTTTGCCCGTGCGACATCTTATTCAATTTCTTGTCCGGCTCAATATCAAAATCACTTATGATGCTTTTGCATTTACTTTTATCAAACTTAGGATAAAAAGGAGAGTTCAGATCTACAAATTGTTTAAGAGTAATGTCAAGCTGTATGAACTCTAAGTCCTCCGGTAGATAAAAAATTCTACTTAAAAAAGAGGGAGTTCTGCTAAAAGGTGTTTCATTAAATACTGAGCAATAACCCTCGTGAGGTTTTTGCAAACCACTTATAATTTTCAAAAGCGTAGTCTTTCCCACGCCATTCTCGCCTAATAATCCATAGATTTTGCCAGGCTCCAGTGTCATTGTAATATCGCTGAGCACCAACTTTCTACCATATTTGAACGATAAGTTTTTAATCTCAATCATAATGCTTAATTTTTATCTGTACAAGTGTATTAGTGAAGTAGTACACTGCAAATGTAAACACTTTCTTTTAACCTGCAAGTGCTTTGTTGATATTTAACATTATTTTTTTGTATTGTTCATTTATATCTCTAAGGCAAGAGTGTGCCGAAGTTGTTATCTACAGTATATTTTCGCATCTTTGCATTCCCAAAATAACAAAGCATCATAAATGAAAACTATTCTCACCACGCTCAATGCTAAGTACATTCACACCTCCTTGGCACTGCGATGGCTCTATGTTGTAAATCGCGAACAGCACGACATAGATTTCATCGAGTACACAATTAAGGAGAGTGTGGATAAAATTGCGGATGATATTATTTCAACCAACTGTGCGGTGGTGGGCATAAGTGTTTCTATATGGAATGTATCGCAAAGTCGCGACTTAGCCTCGCGCCTCAAACAACTCAACCCTGATATTATTATAGTAGTAGGCGGTCCCGAGGTAAGCTACGAGCCCAAGTTCTTTATCGATAATTGGGATATCGACTTTGTGATAAGTGGTGAAGGTGAGTTTGTATTAGGTAGATTACTTGATGCACTACAAAATATGAACATTGATGAAATCGATATCGAGAGTGTTTCATCAAAACGTAAGATAAGCTACAAACCAGCCCAGGCAGAAATAGCCGAGTTGGTAAAATATCCATCACCATATCAACTGAAGCGAGATGATGAGGATAGAAAAAATCGCATGACCTATTTCGAAACATCACGTGGATGTCCTTATTCTTGCCAGTATTGTCTATCATCGCTCGAAAAGGGCGTCCGATACTTTCCGCCAGAGTATGTAACCGACAATCTCGACTTTCTAATTAATAGCAATGTGAGGCAGATTAAGTTTCTCGACCGCACCTTCAATCTTAATAAGAAACATACTTCATTGGTATTCGATTTTCTACTGCAAAACCATAGGCCCAATCTTTCGTGCCAATTTGAAATATATGCCGACCTATTGAATGATGAAACAATCGATTACCTAAACAATAATGTACCAAAGGATTATTTTCGTTTCGAGATAGGTATTCAATCCACCCACGAGCCCACAAATATAGCGGTGCGCCGTAGGCAAGATTTTCCATTGCTATATAGCAATATCGAAAAGATAATGAATGGTGGAGTTATAGATTTGCATCTTGATCTTATCGCTGGTTTGCCATACGAAACCTTTGATAGATTTAGAAAATCATTTAATGATGTATTTCAACTTCGTGCTAAGGAGGTGCAACTGGGCTTTCTGAAGCTATTGCGAGGTACCAATCTACGCCGCGATGCTAAGTTTTATGGCTATAGCTACGATGAGGAGGCACCATATGAAGTATTTTCGGGCAATGATATTTCGGCCAAAGACCTTGACAGAATACGTGATGCCGAGGGTGCCCTCGAAAAGTTTTGGAATAGTGGTCGCTTTACTCAAACTATGAACTACTTGTTTGACGAGCACTATGTAGGGCGATACTTTCAGCTCTTTGATGAGATAGGTCAGTATTACAACCAGCACAATCTGCCACACATGGGCTACCAGTTAGAGGATTTATTCAGATACCTAAATGACTTCCTTACCTCTAATGGAATTGATGCCTTTGCCCTATTGCGAGATGATTATTACTCCAATTTCAAACGCCGACCGCAAGGCTTCTGGAAAGACTCGATGGAAAAGCGCGATCGTAAGCGAATGCTCTACAATATCGGGCAGGACAAAGACTTCCTAAAACGCCACAATATCGACAGGCGAATCATCGAAAAGATGACCGCCATAGATCCACTACCCTCAGGCGAATATCTATTGACCATCTTCTTTGATGAGGGCAGAACACAACTTGTTTATCCTTAAATTATTTACATCTATTTCCTTTCTGTCTCACACATCGTTAATTATTGTTTTAAATATTTCGTTATCTCCCTTTTTTCAAACTCAAGTTTCATAGGAGTTATAAAGGAGCTATAAAGGAGGTAAGAAGGAGCTAGAGAGTATTTGGAAGTTGTGAATAAAAGTATTTTTATGTCTATTAGTGTTTCAAATAGTGTCAATTATATGCGCAAATGTGAATAAATAGCTGAAACTTACTATAAAATCTACATAACGGTACCACAAGTAGGCACTGCTTTACTGTAAATCCCTCTACCTGAAGATATCTAAAGGATGTTTTTAATGTTAATAAAAGTATATCCTTTATCTCTGGAAATGATTTTATCATCAATAAAATTATTTATTGTTTTTTCCTTATCCTATGACAGCTTTTGGCGCACCTACATACTATTTTTGGCATATTATTTTTTAAGAAACTATTTTAGTGATTTATTATTGTTGGGTATGTTTATTTACTTATATTTGCACTTTGTAACTTTTTAATCTTTAAAGATTGCCTTTTACATAATGGATGTAAATAAATAGTTGATATCTACATGCTTCAAGTTATTTGAAAAAGCTAGTAATATGAATGAATCTATCAAATTTCTACCATGGGTGGGCGCAAATTATACCAATGGAATAAATGGAAAACGAATTATGGCGCTAGGCGAAAGCCATTATTGTGAGTATCCCCATCAAGCGGTACCCATGATTACCAATAATGTGATATCAGATTTGGTAAGTACAGACTCTGAGCACGAACATTACAAAAATACTTATACAAAGTTTGAGCGAGCCCTCGCCTTGAAGGTGCTAAGCCAAGCTGAAAAAGCAGTGCTATGGAACAGCATTGCATTTTACAACTATGTGCAAGTGCCGATGACGGGAGCGAGAGTGTCGCCCATTAGCGACGACTTTGTCAATTCAACCGAAGCTCTGTTCAAAGTTCTAAATCAACATCTACCCGATATACTAATTGTGTGGGGGCAACGCCTCTACAATAACCTACC
>CAYTQG010000073.1:0-11702 GCA_964439965.1 uncultured Proteiniphilum sp. | reverse complement strand
AGAAAATTCTAAATTTATAGAATCATCAGATATCAAACTTTTAGCAACTAATGGATCTTCATCGTTGGATGTTGGTAATATGGTTGCAGCTGAGCTCAAAGGTACAACCGAAGTTTCTTTGCTTACCAGTTCTGTTGGTGGTGTTGATAAAACTTTCAATGTAAAATACTCTGCTGCAGGTGGCGATAAGTATATCAACCACTATGTAAACCGTGAGAGCCCTACAAAATATACAACCGAAGTAACTTACACCATTGTAGCAAACTAATATTATCCCCATAATATTTTATTTAACCAAGACCTAAAAGGAGTGGACATCATCGCAAAGTTGTCTTCACTCCTTTTGGGCATTAAAAAGCAAAAACTTGTAGAGGTATGATACATAAAGGATATATTCGCAAATTATTTTCGTTGCTTACAGTGCTTGCAGTGGCTTTTGCTATGCATGCGCAGGTGGGTATTTCGGTTACTCCGCCTAGGGTGTACTTTACTGTGGATGCGGGACACACCGAAACTAAAGAGGTGATTGTTACCAACGTAAGCGAGAGCCATACGATGGATCTGGCTATTACATTGGGCGACTGGCAGTATAGCGAACTTGGCGAAAATATGATGTATCCTGCCGATAGCCTCGATAATTCGTGTGCCGCTTGGGTATCAGTGCCCACGGCTTCCTACATTTCGCTGAAGCCTAAAGAAAGTAGGGCTATCAGTGTGGGTATAACGGTGCCTATCACCGAAAATGATCCTAACAAGGTGCATACTGCTATGCTTTATGTTACGCAGATGAATCCTGTGGATGATGTGAATGAGCAGGGTGCCAATATCAAAATTAATGTTCGCTCGGGTATTAAGCTGTTTCGCCGTAGCTCGGTGCCGCGTATCCAAAAGGTGGATATTACCAATCTTACCGTTGATAAAGAGAAAAAAGAGATGTGGCTCGAGTTTCTAAACGAGGGCAATGTGTGGCTTGAGGGTGTGGTCAATACTTATCTTTTTAATAGTGCTACTGGTAAGGAGATTGAGCTAAACAACAACGGGTTTTATACTATGCCGGGCGATTTGCGTAAGCTTCGCATTGCTTTGCCTGATGATCTTGAAACCGGACGGTATACTGCTACGCTGATGGTCGATTACGGGGATGCCAATAATATTGAAGCGGCCGAAATAGAATTTGATTATGAAAGGTAGTAAAACAATTGGTTTGGTGGTACTCTTAATGTGCTTTATGATCGATATCAATGCACAAAGTATTTCATTCCAAGGAAATGGAGGAGATACTGTAGATGTAATGTCTTTTGACGGAACAAATCGAAAAGATGGATCTTCGTCTCTGATATTAACTTTTGCAAGTAGTGGAAGTACAAATATCAAGCCTGGTTGGAAAATGAAAGTAAGGGCTGAGTCTTATAGTGCCAGTAATGGCAAATTTTTTCCGCTAGACAAAATATATTTGCAACCTAAATCTATTAATGTTCCTTCTAACATTACATTTGAACAATTGGGGATTAAAGCTATAACTCCAATACTTAATAATATGGATGTATTTCTAATTGAGTACTCTAATTTCAATATGATAGCCGAGTATTACTTTCAATTACAATTCACTTTAAAGCCTGCAGTATTCGGAGGTTCCTACTTAGCTGATTTAAGTAACGTTAATCAAACAGAATATCCTATTCGTTTCTATTTTACGATATATGACGAAAAAGATATTTTTATTGCTAATACTTCTTTTGATTATAAAATTCAGGTTAGCAGCAACCTCACCGGCACCCCACCCATCGAAAACAATTTCTCTCTTCAAATAGGCAACAACGCCAAAGAAGGTTTGCTTGAGGTTAAATCGATGGCTGACTATATCAATGGCACAAGCATAACATACAATAGCGGAATCACGGTTTCGAGCAATACAGCCTACCAATTAAAAGTGAAATCTCAATTACCTGAGTTTAAATCAGAAACCGGACATTCACTGCCTTTAGATGTGGTGAAAGTGCAGTTATTGCCCGAAGGGAACAGCATCACACTAAGCAACGCTCCTAAAATATTGTATAAAGGAAATTCAACAAACAGTACACAAAAATCTTTCGATCTGAAATACAGCTCCAATGCCAATGACAGCCGGCTCTTTCAGGCGGAAGTCGAAAACTATAAAACCACACTGACTTACGAAATTACAGTTCAGTAATTGTTCTTTACTACAAATCCAAAACCCTTGCTCAAACTACACTATTATATATTAAGTATATTGCTGTGCTTGCTTTTCTCGCTTTCGGCTTTTGCGCAAAGTGAGAGGGGCGGAGCTGTGGTGTTGCATACTGATGGCGAGCTAAAGATATCTGAGAAGAGTAAGGTGATGAGTTCGGTACTGAAAATTACAAATGAGGGTGATAATGACTTTGCGGGTAATTTGAAGTTGGACTTGCCCGAGGGTATTCGCACTATTTCGGGGGTCACCGCCTTTGGTGTGAGTGTGGGTGCTAATGATTCGATATTTGTGCCTGTGCGCTTTGTGATGCAGGGTGCTATGTCATCGGGAAGAAACGTGATTTTATATTCGCTTACCGATTCGGAGGCAAAGATTATTGATCAGTCACAATCTGTGTTTGTGGTGGAGGAGCGTATTGATTTATCGCTATTTGTGGAGAATAAAAATATGATGGTTACTAATCCCGAGGATTCTATTAGGGTGTCGGCATCGGTTACCAATAATGGAAATAAGGCGCAAGAGGTGGTTGTGGTGTTTAGTATTCCTACTATGAAGCGGGGTGCCAACTTTGTGGAGCATAAATATTTCTTGCAGCCTCAAGAGCAACATCGATTCGAGATGAGTTTTATAGCGCAGCGTGAGCTTATTACTCAAAATCAGTTTGCAGTGAGGGTAACTGCTATGAATGGTGCTGAGAAGAATATATTTGGTAATGCTTCTGTAAATATTCAGGTTGTATCGAACAATAGGGTGTTTGAGGATGCTTCAAGTCATTATGGTTTGCTGGGTTATTCAAATCGTAACGAGATTTCACTTAGTCATCGCACCACCAATCACGGAGCGGGAATTAGTCAACTTAATGGTTCTGCTGATATTGATTTGCCTGCGGGTTTTATCAATCTAAAGGGTAATATATATAAGTATGGCTCTCAAAGCCAACCTACTGCTACTAATACTTCTATTTCGTATCTGTTGGGACAAAACGAATATCTGGTGGGTAGTGTGTACGAGTCGCTTGAGACTTCGTTATCGGGGCGTGGTGCTAAAATGAGGCTGGGATCAACTCAGCGTGATAATTTAGTGGTGGGCTTTGTAGATCAAAACTATAACTTGTTTAGCTCTGATCCGATTTTTGATGATACTTATTCGTTTTTTGCTAAGGGTGAGAAGATTTTTGACGGAAAGACTTTGCAAAAGATTCAAGGCTCGGCTGTTTATCAACGTGATGGTAGGGAGATGACTCACAACTATATTTCGGGTGGCGAGCTTAATTGGAGATGGAAGAATATGTGGTCGATGACGATGAGGATGCATGGTGCTATTAGTCAGCTTTTTGAAGATAATAGCAATAAGGCAACGGGATCGGGCGAACTGAGATATAATGGTGAAGCTAAGGGGTTTAACCTTTCGGGAAGTTATTATCTGAGTTCGAGTTATTTTCCTGGTAATAGAAAGGGTGTGTTGTCGCTTCAGCAATCGGTATCGAAAAGGATAAATGATTTTTCATTTAACACAAATGCTTATTATTCGCGCTTCAAACCGCGTTCGTATGTGTTTCCTGTGAATACTAATACTGGCAATTTGATGGCTAATGGTGATATATATTTTCCTAAGTTGGTGAATGTGACTTTTGGCATTGGTTATCAGCATCAGTATGAGCATTCGAATAGTTATCAGCAAAATGTTTCTCCAGAATCGGTTATTGAGATGAATGCTAATCGTGTGCGTGGGTCTATGTCGTGGAGTAGTCGCAAGATTGGTCACTCAGCAAGTTTGTCAGGAGAGTATGGACATTCCACAAATTCTATATCGGATAATAGTAATGAGCAGTATCGTGTCAATTTATCTTACTCTATCAAGTGGCTCAATGTGATGGCTCAGTATCAAAGGGGTAGTTATTATCTTTCGGAGCAAATGACGACATCACGCGGAACTAATCCTTACGAAAGGTTTATTTCGTCGATGTCTGTCAATCAGCAGTTTTTTGATAATAGATTGTCGGTAATGGCTAATGCGGGAATGAGTAAGGATTATTATTCCGACTTTTCGCCATCGGCTTATCTGAATGTGAGATATAATATGTCGAAATGGTTTTCGATGTTTGTAAATTCAAATTGGTATAGCTATAAGTATAAAAACTTACCATCGGTGAGCTCGTATAGTAACGAGTTGGGGCTTACTGTTCATTTGCAAGGTGTGAGGGCTAATGCTAATAAGAAGAGTAGGGTGAAGGCTTTTGTGTATCACGACCGAAACTCAAATGGTGTATATGATGTGGGTGATGAGCCAGCTAAGGGTTATCCTGTGGTGATTGATAAAAAACCATTTGTTACTAATGATAAGGGTGAGGTTACTTATCGTAAGGTTCCTTTTGGAAAATACGAGGTGGGACAAATATCTGAGAAGGGGTGGTTTGGTGATGCGGATACTCTAAAAGTGGATAAATTTAAATCATCGATACAAATTCCGTTGCAACAGGCGGGTGTTGTGTCGGGCAGGATAACATATAAGTTTGATTTGCGTACCTCTATGGAGATTGAGCCTAAGGTAGAGGGAATTATATTTCAAATTACAAGCACAGATGGGGTTGTGAAGCATAGGGTGGCTACTAATGATGATGCTACGTTTACCGCTTTCTTGCCTACTGGCGAATATAGAGTGGAGCTTATAAAAACTTCGTTGCCGGCAAACACTACCTGTGAGAACTCGCTGCAAGTAGTGGAGGTGTTGCCTGGCAAGATTGCTAAGATGGATGCTTTCGTGATTGATGTTCAACAAAAGAAGGTGAACATTAGAAGATTTGGTGATTAGGCTTTTATAAAGTCGGTGACGATATACGTTATTAACTTGCCCACAAGGCTGGGGTTTTTGTTAGATGCTAACGTTGGTGCTCCTTCGCATATGTGTAGGTATGATGCATTGCTTTTTTGTGCAAAGTAGTGGGTGAAGTGCCTCAGGTCTTCTATAGAAAATCCACTTGGGGTGATGGCGCTGCTTGCTATCATTGGCAGGCTGTCGAGGTCTATCTCTATTCCGAATGGTTTGTCCTCTATATGTGTGCTTGCGGCAAATAGTTGCTCTTCAAATATTGTATTACGCCTAACTGAAATCTCTTCATACGATATATACTTTACTCTTTTGGAGTGTTTCTTGATTGAGTTTTGTATGGTGGTAGAGAGATAGTTTTCGTGAATACCAAATATAAAATAGTTCTGTAGAAAACCATCATTAAGTGCATACGAAAATCCATTACCACTATGTCGCCCCTCTGTTAGGGGTCTGAAATCGGTGTGTGCATCAAAATTTATAGCGTTTACGCTTGTGCCTAATGCTTGCGAAAGTCCTTTTATGTTTCCATAGGCGTTATTGTGCCCCCCACCTATTATTATAGGTGTTTTTCCTGCTTGCACTATTCCTTTTATAGTTTCGGCTACCACATTATCTATATGTGTTACCATATCGAATAGCTTATTGCGTTCTTCTTCATTATGTGGGTTGAGGGTTTGCGACTGTTGCATCTCGTGGCTAACATCTATTTCGCCAAGTATGGTAAACCAATCTCCTTTGCATAGATGATTGTGCTGAATATTCAGAAATGTATCCAAAAAATTGTTCCAAGCGGATGCTGTGCCTGGGCGTCCAAAATTGGCTCTCACACCAATGTCCTCAGGTATGCCTATGATTGCATATTTAGATTTCTTTTCTTTAAGTTGTTCTACCCAGTTGTCTCCCTGCTTTAAGTATAATATCTTTTCGCCAAGCTTCTTTTCGCCTGCTCTTGTGTGTACTTTTTCTGATATTTTCTTTTTAGAGTAAATAGTAAGTTGTGCCATTATAATAATATGAATGTTATTTTTTGTTTGCGTCAAATCTAACAATTATTTTCTAATTCGTAGGCTTTATATTTTTTTATTTTTGTGGAGCTTTGTTATGAATAAGTTGGGTTAAATTTATTATTGACATAAAAAAGTGTATTTTTGTTGCTTAATTGCTCAAATAGAGAATAATCAATTTAAAATCAAAAATAAAATGAAAAAAACTCTTCTTTCTTTCCTTCTTGCGGTGTGCTTTATTGTGATAGCATCGGCTCAGGATACGGAAAAACAATTTATCAAAGAAAATATTGACTTTGCTAAGGTACAGGTCGAGAATATGCTGAAGGTGCCCTTCTCGAAAACGCAAATGCCACAAACTCTTAATAAGAATGGTGAGTTGGTGAGATTTAATATTAGAAGCTGGACTGCTGGTTTCTTTCCTGGCACTTTGTGGTACGTTTCTGAGTTTACTGGAGATGATGCTCTTGCTGATTCGGCAAGGGTGTGGACGAACAAAATGGAGTCTGTGAAGAACTTTACTGATAATCATGATATCGGTTTTATGATGTATTGCCCTTTTGGTAATGCTTATCGTATCAATCCTGATGAAGCTGATAAAGATGTATTGATTGAGTCGGCTCGTTCGCTTAACACTCGTTTCAATCCTGTTACAAAAACTATTAAGTCGTGGAACAGCTGGCGCTCTTGGAATGGGGATGAGGTTTTTGAGTATCCCGTTATTATTGATAATATGATGAACTTGGAATTGCTATTCTTTGCTTCGGAGAAGAGTGGGGATGATTCGTTTAAGAATATTGCTATTTCGCACGCCACACAAACTATGGAGAATCAGATTAGGGCTGATGGTAGTCACTTTCATGTTACGTTTTACGATACTAAAACGGGTAATTTTATAAAGGGAGAAACATCGCAAGGTTATTCTGACAATTCTACTTGGTCGCGCGGACAGGCTTGGGCTATCTATGGTTTCACTATGGTGTATCGTGAAACGAAGGACCCAAAGTTTTTGGAAACAGCCATCAAGACTGCTGATTTCTACTTAGACCATGATAACTTGCCGTCGGACAAGGTGGCTTGGTGGGATTTTAATGCTTATCAGCCTGGATATACTCCTGGCGTGAGATCAAATGCTCGCAACTTATCTATAAATTATCGTGATGTGTCGGCAGCTGCTATCACTGCTTCTGCTCTTTTTGAACTTAGTACTTTTGTGGATGGTGCGCGTGCCGATAAATATTATAACGCTGCTGCGGATATTGTTCATGCTCTTGGTAGTGATAGATATAGAGCTAAGGCGGGCGAGAATGGAAACTTTATTCTAAAGCATAGTGTGGGTGCTATTCCTCACAACAATGAGATAGATGTTCCACTTGTATATGCTGATTACTATTTTGTGGAGGCATTGGTTAGATACAATGCTTTGCTCGATGATAAAGCTATTCCCTTTTCTAAGTAATATATAGATTTTAGATATAAATGTAACTGCGCAGTACAGTCTTTGTGATTATATTGCGCAGTTATACTTTTTTTATATGCCTTATATAAGAAACGATGTTGCTGCTGAGAACACATTATTAAATGCACTATTTAGCGAGTTTGTGTCTTTCTCGTTGTGTGGAAATGGATTCTCGTGGCTATATTGAAACGGAAAATCCATTAAACTTACCGATGCCTCGGTATATTCTCTTCCCATTGCCTCTTGCACTCCTGTAAAGGGTATTACCACATCCTTGCTTAGGGCTACTCCTTTGATGCGGTCATAAAGATTTGAGAATATATCAACTCTCTCTTTTTGATACTTGTCGGGTGTTATCATTTTTCTAAATGCGCTAAATATATTGTCGCGTTTCCATATAGGCAGTGCTTCGTTTCCGAAAATGTGTATGTAGTATTGTCGCAACTTCATAAACGATGCCTTGTCTAATATGCTCCTCGATACTCCAAACATGGAGCTGAATACGCTACCACCACAAAACATAAATAGTCGAGATGATGAAAATAGGTTTTTATGGTTAGACATTAATGCCACTTGCGATAAAAATGCGCCGATTGAGTATGCGAATATGTTGATATCTGTACCTTCTTTAAATGTGGAGTGATTACCCTCTTTTATCTCTTCTATAAGTTGAACTACATCAAATAGGGTTTGTCTGCCTGATAAGTAAAATCGACTTGGGTGCTCGCTTAGTCTATCGCTTAATGCTACATTGGCAAAGCTGATGGATCTGTCGCCTACATATTTTTCTTTTCGGTTGTTTAGCGAGTTGCTCAACATTCGTGGGTTCGACCACTCCGTAGGTCCTCTATTGATGTGGTATGCAATGGGAAAAAGTATGACTGGATGTCCTGTGTTTTCACACATGTATTCGGCCCACGTTAGATACTTATTCCACGATCTTTCGTTGAGTCCATGAAGTAATAGAATTGCCTTGTCTGACTTCTTTCTTCCCTTTGGTGTGAAAATTGGATATTTAAATGAGTAGTTTTCGGCAATGCTAATATCTGTGGACTGAAGGAGTTGGTTTTCCTTTTCAACTATTGATTTGCTAGTGAAATCGAAGAAGTCTATTTCTATATACTTATCTGATATGTTGCAGTTTTTGCCCAAACTGAAACAGTTATTTAGCGTTGCGTGTCGATCAATATAATTTGTCATAAGTTTTTATTTGCAAATGAATATATTTATCCAACAAGCTGCAAATGAAAGGTAATGATGCAGTTTCGATGGGACTAAATACGATATGCGGGGTGAAATTTGACATATAGGGATGAAATAAAATGCAGGCAATCTTACATTTGTTGGTAATTAATCAATAAAAAACTAACTTTGTGTTTGATGACTTTATAAAACGAATTGCAATGAATAGGAAAATTCCTAGCTATCTATACGAGAAACAAAACAGTATTAAGCTGATTATATTTACTGCTGTTTTTGCACTATTATTTATAAATCTATTCCAACCATTTGGCTCGCGCGATTGGTATCCTGGCGTGTCGGATATAAAGTATTTTGCTTTTTCTAGCCTTATCATTCTCACGGGAATGTTGGTGGTAGTAATAAGTAGGGTGATACTTACATTGTATTCGAAAAAGAATAGTGTTTTGTATTGGCAGTTTTTTGTGTTTATCATGTGTGAGGTGTTGGCAATGGCAATCTTTTACACATTGTTTGCCAAATATGTTCCCGAAAGCGGAGCAGAAAGAGATGTGGTGGAGATATTTAATCAAAGTATCACTAACACTGCATTAGTGCTGCTTTTGCCTTATTCCATTTCGTGGCTCTATCTATCGTGGAAAGATAAGAGTGCTATGCTTGAAGATATTGAAAAGTCTAAATCAACGGATATAAAATCTAAGTCAATAATTGCCTTTCCTGACGAAAAGGGCGATCTAAAGATATCCATAATGCTTGACAATCTGTTGTATATAGAATCGGCAGACAATTATGCCTCTATTTATTATCTTAATAAATCTGATGTTTCTCACTTCTTGCTTCGCAATTCTCTTAAATGGATTGAGGAGCAATATGCTAAGGGAACTCCACTGACTAGGTGTCATAGGTCATATATTGTGAATATTGATAAGGTGAAGATATTGAAGAAGATAAAAGGGGGCATTGTAGTAGAGCTTGACGAAGAGGGAACGCCAGATATTCCTGTTTCAAAAACCTATTACGAATCTTTTATCCATAAGTTTTCACAATATTCTGTGTAACTCAACATTTTTATACTACTTTTGCACTATGTAGTAGGTCGGTTTGTCGCTGTTCATCAATGTGTGGAGAGAGGAAAGTCCGGGCAACGTAGAGCACCATATTTCTTAATGGGAAGCTGTTTGTGAAAGCAGAGTAACGTAACAGAAAATAACCGCCTTGCATCTTTGTATAAGAAGCAGGGTAAGGGTGAAAAGGTTGAGGTAAGAGCTCACCGGGTTGCATAGCAATATGCGATGCCGTACGTCTTATGGGTTGTAAGGCCATGTATATCGGTTATATGTAGGATTGCTCGTCCGATGCCGAGGGGTAGGCTGCTAAAGGGTGGTGGTGACATCATTCCGTAGATAAATGACAAACACCTTGCGTTTTGGTTAGTCTTGTACAAATTGAAACAGATGCAAGAGTACAGAACCCGGCTTATAGACCTACTACTTTTTTATTAAAGCTGAACTCAAGCAATATGAAAACTCTCAAATTAATTTTAATTATTCCACTGATATTTTTATTAGTTTTTGTAGGGATTATTCTTTATGATACACTTAGAGCAAGGTATTTGTTTGATGTCAATAGTTTTAATTCAAAAAACTATTCAGAGGAAAGTATTGCATTCTTTTCCGATATAACTTTTCGTGAAGGCGGTAGAATAAGAAAATGGGAAAGTGACATACGTGTTGAGTTAGACAGTGTAAGTTTACAGGACTCTAATTGTATCGTTTTAACTGACCAAGTGATATCCATATTAACACCTTTAATTAAACCGCTCAAAATATATAGGGTTAAAGAAAATGGTAATTTAATCATTCATGCCAATGTTGATAACACTCCAATAAATAAAGGTATCGGATATACAGAAGTAAATCATTTTAATTTATTCTCTGAATCAATATGCAAAGCAGATGTATATACTACAAAAAATAGTTTGTCCGTTTTGCCTCATGAAATGTGTCATGCTATCGGGTTAGCTCATCCTGAAAACAGATATCCTTATTATAATATTATGGGTATAAATAGCTTTATTATTAAAGAGTTTTTTGATGATCCATCTAAGATAAATCTATCAAAATACGATTTGGTTTTTGACACTAATGATGATTTTATAACTTTTCAAAAGGAAAATATAATACCACCACAAGAAAGAGAGGTCATAAAAATGCTTTATTCTGAAGATATCAAAGTTGGATTAAAGAAGAAATACTTTTTGAAGAAAATCAGAAAGTGAAATGAAAAATAAATAATATTACTATGACTGATTATAGTAGAAAGAAGAAACGCATTTATGATGAAGATAAGGAGAAGCCCAACTTCATACAGCGTGTTCAAATAAAAATAAGGGAGTGGATACATTTTCTAACCTATGATATCTGGCGCCTTAATCCTGAAAACTTTTCAGGCAAAGAGAATCTATTTCACAACATACTTAAGATAATAATGCTTACCGTGCGTGGTGTGCAGGAGCAAGATCTTAGTTCTAGTTCACGTTCGCTTACTTATCGCACCATTTTGTCAATAGTGCCAATGCTTGCTGTAATATTTGCTATTGCACGTGGCTTTGGATTTGAAAATATTGTGCAAAGTCAAATATTTGAGTTTTTTAATAGTGAGGTTGAGGTTTCGGCACCAGTTTCGATGGAGCCAATAGTTACAGATAGCATTTATGGCATAGAAAATGACCTGATCTCTTCATTACCCCCAATGGCTAGTTCAAGCTCTATTCCCAGTTCGGAAGACTTGATAAAAGATACTACTTCATTCACTCTTGAAACATTAATTGATTTTGTAAATAACTCACTTGAACATGCCAAGGGTGGCGTTTTTGCTGGAATAGGTGTGGTGTTATTATTATATACCATCGTGCTTTTGTTTTCGGATATCGAGAATAGCTTCAATAGAATATGGGGTATAAAGAAAGGCCGTCCCATACAGCGGCGAGTGATTGACT
>CAYTQG010000072.1:0-12415 GCA_964439965.1 uncultured Proteiniphilum sp. | reverse complement strand
TAATTAACCATAAATACTATTCAAGAAATAATCTGAACAATAAATCTTGCATAACTATTATCATTATAATGAAGCGTAATACATTTCTGCAAAAAAACAACTATCAGTGTACCTAGCATAAAGCCCAATAGGATATAAAATAAAAAGCTATTCAACAGATATGATAGAGCTCTCGGCAATGGCAATGTAATCAGGAATAGAAATTTAATAGAGTATTGATTTAATAGAGAAAATAATTTTAAAACAACAAAAGCTCCACAATAAACTTTATGATTAATTAGTTACAATACAAAAAAATTATAACTTTGCATTATAATTAATACTCTACAATAGAACTATATAACATATCGAATATAATTATATGCGATAGCTAATAGAGCATATATTGTAGGTAACAAACGACTAATTTATTAATAAGTACTTTTAATGAAAAAATTATTTTTATTTACATTAGCAACTATGATTTTATTTGGGTGCAACAACTCAAAGTCAGGGGATGCAAATGGCGAACCTGGAAGTATATTCTTTACAGAATTTGACACCAAGTTTGGAGTTCCCCCTTTTGACAAAATTTCCTTCAATGATTTCGAACCTGCATTTATGAAAGGAATTGAGGAGCAAGCCTCTGAGATTGATGAAATAGTAAACAATCCAGAAGAGCCTACTTTTGAAAACACTATTGCTGCATTAGATAATAGTGGTAAAATTTTAGGACGTGTATCTAGAGTTTTTGGAGGGCTTAAGAGTGCCGAGACCAATGATGACATTCAAGCATTAGCTGTAAAGCTATCACCAATCTTGTCTGATCATAGCGACAACATCAATCTGAACGAAAAACTATTCGAAAGAATTAAGAGCGTCCACGATAATGCAGAAAGCATGGATTTGACTGCCGAGCAATTAAGACTGCTTGATGTTTACTACAAAAGATTTGTACGCTCAGGTATAGAACTTGACGAAACAGCAAAAACAAAACTAAGAGGAATCAATAAAGAACTTTCGGCACTAACGCTAAAGTTTGGCAACAACCTACTTAACGAAACTAACGACTACAAACTTGTAATAGATAATGAAGAAGACCTTGCAGGATTGCCAGAAGGCGTTATAGCACAAGCTGCTGAAACTGCCAGTGCTAAAGACATGGCTGGCAAATGGGTATTTACACTTCAAAAGCCAAGCTGGTTGCCATTCCTTCAATATTCAGAAAACAGAGATTTACGCGAAAAACTATACAAAGCAATGTATATGCGTGGAGATAATGACAATAGCAATGACAACAAAAAAGTTATCAATGATATTGTAAATCTACGCATCGAAAAAGCACAAATGCTAGGTTATGATAATCACGCACACTTTGTTTTAGAAGAAACAATGGCAAAAAATGCTGATAATGTTTATGACCTACTAAATAAAGTATGGAGCTATGCACTTCCACAAGCTAAAAAGGAAGCATCAGATCTACAAGCAATGATTGATGCCGAAGGTGGAGACTTCAAACTTCAATCGTGGGACTGGTGGTATTACACTGAAAAAATCCGCGAACAAAAATATTCACTTAGTGAAGAAGAGACCAAACCATACTTTAAGATGGAAAACGTTAGAGAAGGAGTTTTTGAAGCAGCTAAAAGATTATATGGCTTAACGTTCAAAAAACTAGATAACATCCCTACTTATCACCCCGAAGTGGAAGCTTATGAAGTATTAGATAGCGACGGATCTCATCTTGCAGTATTCTATACCGACTACTTCCCACGTGCTGGCAAAAATGCAGGCGCTTGGATGAGTAGCTTCCGCAGCCAACAATATATAGATGGAAACAGAGTTAATCCTATTATATATAATGTGGGTAACTTCTCAAGACCAACAGGCGGCAAACCAGCATTATTAACTCTTGACGAAGTTGAAACACTTTTCCATGAATTTGGTCACGCACTTCACGGCATGTTGTCTGATGTAAACTATGTAGGCCTAGCAGGAACTAGTGTATCGCGCGACTTTGTAGAATTACCATCTCAAATTATGGAACACTGGGCATTCCATCCAGAAATGCTTAAACTGTATGCTAAGCATTACGAAACTGGTGAAATTATTCCTGACGAGCTAGTAAAGAAAATTGATGATGCCTCAAAATTCAACATGGGATTCATCACTACCGAGTTTGTAGCTGCAGCTATGCTTGATATGGATTATCACACCCAAACAGAGAAAAAAGAATTTGATGTAAGAGATTTCGAAACCGCATCAATGAAAAAGATTGGTCTTATCGAGGAAATTATTCCAAGATATAGAAGCACCTACTTCTCACACATATTTAGTGGCGGATACTCTGCTGGATATTATGCATATATGTGGGCAGAGGTTCTTGACTCTGATGCCTTCCAACCTTTTGTAGAAAAAGGATTATTTGATAAAGAGACTGCCACATCATTCCGTAGCAATATCCTTTCAAAAGGAAACTCGGATGATGCTATGAAACTTTACAAACAATACAGAGGTGCAGAGCCAGATCCAATCTATCTACTAAAGAACAGAGGATTCGTAGAATAAAAAATATAAAATCATATTCATAAAAGTTCAAGTCAGCACTTTTACAAATACATTGTTTTATGTGTTGATACTTTAAAAAGTAAAATTTAGCGGGATGGGTTAAAACTCATCCCGTTTCTTTATTATATTATCTACTAAAAAGATAAACCATATCAAACAAATAAAATTATATGAAGATATTGTTTACTAAAAAGATAAAAAAAGCTTATATTTGCACGCTAAAAACAATAGAATATCATTATTATCATGATTTTCTACTGTGGCAACACTACAAAACTTATTTGAAACAATTATAAAGTAATATATTTAAAACAAACGTAATATTGAAATGCAAAACAAAGGATTTATTAAAGTTTTCGCTACATTATTGACGCTTATATGTTTATACTACTTATCCTTCACCATTGTGGGACAGCAGTATAACAAAAAAGCTGAAAAGTTTGCTAACGGAAACCTCGAACTAAAAAATCAGTATCTAGATTCGCTTTCTACAGAGAAAGTATATATGGGATACACACTAAAGCAAATTCGTGAAAAAGAGATCGGATTGGGCCTTGACCTTAAGGGTGGTATGAACGTAATCGTTGAAATGGATGTTCATCAAATACTAACATCACTTGCCAACACCGACGATCCCGATTTTAATGAAGCACTAAAACAAGCTACTATTCAAAATCGTAAAGGCTCTACATCAGACTTTATAACTCTTTTCCGTCAAAATTATGAGAAAATAAATCCAAATGGAAAATTGGCAAATATTTTCAGCGTAACAATGAGCGACAGAGTTAGCCCAACAGCTACTAACGATCAGGTGGTATCGGTACTTCGTCAAGAAGTTAAGAGTGCAGCTGACAACTCATTCAATGTACTACGCACACGTATCGACCGTTTTGGAGTTGTTGCACCTAACATTCAGCGCTTAGACCAAGCCGAGAGAATTTTGATAGAGATGCCAGGTATTACAGAGCCCGAGCGTGTTAGAAATCTTCTTCAAGGTAGTGCTAATCTTGAGTTCTGGAAAACATACAACGTAAACGAGCTTGCTTCATATTTTAATGAAGTAAACAGCAAGTCGGCCGAATATGCGCTAGCAAAACGTAGCGCTGCACAATCGGAAGCTGCATTAGAATCAACTGAAGGAGATTCACTAATTGCAAAAATTGATTTCGAAGATGAACTTGATTCAAAAGTAGAAATCACAAGAAGCTTTGTTGAATATTTTGCACAACCATACTTTGCCATGGGTGGAGCAAGCGGCCCAATCGTTGGTACTGCATCTAAAAATGACACTGCTGCAATTAATCAAATAACACAAAAATATAAAGACATATTCCCAGCTGACGTAAGATTCAAATGGGGCTTTAAACCAATAGATACAAAAGAAACCTATTTTGAGCTTTATGCTCTAAAAGGTGACGGAACCAAACGTGGTCCTGCGCTTGATGGCGATGTTGTAACTAGTGCTAAAGCCGACCAAGGAAGAACAGGTTCTGCATGGGAAGTAAGCATGTCTATGAACTCTGCTGGTGCTAGCCGTTGGGCCAACATCACAGGAGCAGAAAAAGGTAAATCAATTGCTATTGTTTTGGACGGATATGTATATTCAGCTCCTAACGTAAACGATAAAATTGAAGGTGGACGCTCATCAATTTCAGGTAGATTTACATCAGATGAAGCTGGCGACCTTGAGAACGTACTAAGATCAGGAAAGATGAGAGCCGGAGTACGTATTGTTCAGGAAGATATTGTTGGTCCTTCACTAGGACAAGAAGCTATTAAAGATGGAATACTTTCATTTGGTATTGCCCTTGTAGTACTATTTGCATTTATATTCTTCTTATATGGTGCAATTCCAGGAATGGTTACAAACAGTGCACTATTAATCAACTTCTTCTTTACTTTAGGAATATTATCAGCATTCCAAGCAGTTCTTACACTACCTGGTATTGCGGGTATGATTCTTGCTCTAGGTATGGCGGTTGACGCTAACGTTCTTATCAACGAACGTATTAAAGAGGAGATGAAAAATGGAAAATCGTTGCGTAAATCTGTTGAAGATGGTTACAAAAACGCATTCTCTGCAATTATCGACTCTAACATCACTACCATTATTACCGCTATAATCTTAGCTTTGTTTGGCACAGGTCCTATCAAAGGATTTGCTGTAACTCTTATCATTGGTATCTCGGTTTCGTTCATTACTGCCGTGTTCTTAACTCGTCTTGTTTACGAAGGACGCATGGATAAAGGAAAATGGCTAAACCTAACCTTTAGCACCAATGCTTCTAAAAAACTATTTAAAGAATACAGTTTCAACTTCCTTAAGGGAAGCAAGCGAGTTATCACTATCATTGCCGTATTTGTAGCAGTAAGTGTTGTTTCTCTTTTTGTATTGAAACTAAACTCAGGTATCGACTTCACAGGTGGTCGCAACTATGTTGTAAGATTCGATCAACCAGTTAAGACAACCGAAATAGAGCAAGCACTTCTTCCTCACCTAGATGGTTCAGCACAAGTAATTACTATTGGAGCAAGCAATCAGGTTAGAATTTCTACTAACTACATGATCGACTCTGAAAGTGCTAATGTAGAAGAAGAACTTAAAGACGTAATAGCTGTAGCACTTAAGGATTACATAGCATCAGGTAAATCAATTGATGATTATATTCAAAGCTCACAAAAAGTAGGACCAAGCGTTGCAGAAGACACACTAAGAGGTGCTATATTAGCACTAACTCTAGCACTAATCTTCATGGGTATTTATATCCTTGCAAGATTTAGAAACTGGGCATTTTCAGCAGGTACTGTTGCAGCCCTAGCAATAGATGCATTTGCAGTTATCGGACTATATTCACTTCTATGGAGGGTTATGCCATTCTCGATGGAAATAGACCAAACATTTATTGCAGCTATATTGACAGTTATTGGATACTCTATTAATGATAAGGTGGTTGTGTTTGACCGTATTCGTGAGAACTTCACACTTTATCCAAAACGCGACCTACGTCAATTGTTCAATGACTCAATGAATTCTGTATTAGCACGTACTATCAACACCAGTTTAAGTACTATTATTGTAATATTGATTATTCTATTCTTTGGTGGCGATGCCGTAAGAAGTTTCGTATTCGCAATGCTTATTGGTGTTGTGATAGGTACGATAACCAGTTTATTCTTAGCCACTCCAGTTGCATTTAGAATTATGTCTAAGCAAAGAGCTAAAAAAGAATTAGAGGCTAAGTAAACAACTTCAAACCTCTAGTTGTAAAACAAAAACAGGGTATCTGATTCTATATCGGATACCCTGTTTTATTTTGTAGTAGTAATCTTACAACCCACACGCCCCCAGGCGTGTATCAGTTCTCTATTCTATCTATTATGGTCTAATCACAGCTTGTAATCACATATAGTAATATCAACTATAGAATGCCATGCCTAATGCTAACAGCAGACACAACATATTATAATATAGCCATATCACACCAAACATTACGGCACAAAAAAAGGTGCCGATTATCGACACCCTTATCAATCAATATTGTTTTATTAGCAATTATCGAGCTATTATCTAACCTCCCATCCTAATGCACTAGCACCAAGTACGGCAGCGTCGCTCTCTTTCAGTTCAGAGAATAATAGTTTAACCTTATCCTTATATATTGAAAGAAGATTCTTTTCCATAGCCTCTTGAATTGGATTCATTATTAGATCGCCAGCTCTAGCAAGACCACCAAATAAGATTATTGCCTCAGGGCTAGAGAAAGCCACAAAGTCTGCAAACGCCTCACCAAGCATCTCCCCAGTGAAGTTAAAGATATCGATAGCCAACTTATCACCAGCCTTAGCAGCATCATAAACATCCTTCGATGTAATCTCATCGATAGGAATATTACGAAGTTGAGTATCTACATCAGTCTTCATTTCTAAATGCTCGCGAGCAGTACGTGCCACACCAGTTGCCGATGTGTAAGCCTCAAGACAACCTATTCTACCACAACCACAAACTCGTCCTGTGTTGCGACGTACAATAACGTGTCCTAATTCACCAGCGAATCCATCGCTACCATACACAAGCTGACCATTAACCACAATACCACTTCCTACCCCAGTACCCAAAGTAATAACAATAAAATCTTTCATACCACGAGCAGCACCATAAGTCATCTCACCAATTGCAGCCGCATTAGCATCATTAGTCAGTGCTACAGGAATTCCCACTCTATCCTCAAGCAATTGAGCAAAAGGAATAACACCTTTCCAGCGAAGGTTAGGAGCAAACTCAATGCTACCTGTAAAATAGTTGCCGTTTGGTGTTCCGGCACCTATCCCTTTAATTTGATCCTTTGAAGCAGTATTTTCAATTAGCTCCTCAATCACTTCAGCCAATTCATCAAGATATTCTTCTACATCAGCATGCTTTGATGTAGCTAGGCTACCTTTACGTAAAATTTGACCTCTCTTGTCAACTATGCCTACCACGGTATTTGTACCGCCGACATCTATACCTATTGCATAAGGTTTATCCATGAGTCTTTGTTTTTATATTATTGATGTTTTTTTGCTATTGCAAATATACAATTATTTTGTTATCCAGCTGTATTATAGTTAAATTAATTCACACAAACAGTATAGGGATAAGTTAGATATATAAGTGCAATTTAGCACCTTATAATGTTTGAAATTTTATAATTTGGTATATCTTTGCAAGCTTATTGTGTCAATTTGATATCATTAAGCAGTTATTTCTATACAATAAACGAAATACAAAGCAAATATCATTACAAATTAATATAAACTCATGAAGGAAATTAAATTTTATAACGGAGAGAATATCCCGTTAGAATTGCACAAAGTAAGAGTAGTGCAGAAGCTACATTTAGTGCCAATAGAACGTCGCTACGAAGCACTACAAGAAGGAGGATACAACACATTTAGATTAAACACAAATGATGTATTCTTAGATATGCTAACCGATAGTGGCACAAACGCCATGAGCGACAACCAAATGGCAGCAATGCTTCAGGCAGATGATGCATATGCAGGCTCACAAAGTTTTTACAGACTAGAGAAAGCTGTAAACGAGGTGCTAGGAAAGCAATACTACCTACCAGTACACCAAGGCCGAGCCGCCGAAAATATCATATCAAACGCATATATAAAAAAGGGCAGCGTGGTGCCGATGAACTACCATTTCACCACTGCAATGGCACACATCACACAATATGGAGGAAAAATTGAAGAACTTCTGTATGACGAAGCTTATGTAATAAACTCTTCACACCCATTCAAGGGAAATATGAATATCGAAAAACTTGAAGAGGTAATTAAAGAACATGGCAAAGACAACATCCCTTTTATAAGAATGGAAGCATCTACCAATCTAATTGGTGGGCAACCATTCTCTATTCAAAACCTAAGAGACGTAAGAGCAATTGCCGATAAGTATAATATACGCTTGGTGCTTGATGCTAGCTTGATTGGAGAAAATGCATTTTTAGTGAAACAACGAGAAGATGAATTTAAAAACTCCACCATGGCAGAAATTCTCAAAACCATGACTGGCCTTGCCGACTTAGTTTATTTTTCGGCACGAAAGTTAAGCTCATCTCGTGGAGGAGGTATCTGCACAGATAATATAGAAATATATCGCGAACTAGAAGCACTAGTGCCACTATTCGAAGGATTCCTTACTTATGGCGGCATGTCTGTAAGAGAGATGGAAGCAATGACTGTGGGGCTATATGAAACCTTAGACGAATCAGTAATAAGTCAAAGCCCTGCATATATAAAATACCTAGTAGAAGCATTAGATGCAAAAGGAGTGCCCGTGATAAAACCTGCTGGAGTTTTGGGTGTTCACCTCAATGCAATGGATATTTGTAGCCACATACCACAACACGAATATCCAGCCGGAGCACTAGCCGCAGCACTATTTCTTATTTCAGGAATTAGAGGGATGGAGCGTGGCTCTGTATCTAACCAACGCGACGAAGAAGGAAACGAAACCTATGCAGATATGGAGCTAGTTCGCCTTGCCGTGCCAAGACGTGTATTCACCCTCTCGCAAATTAAGTATGTAGAAGATCGAGTAACATGGCTATACGAAAACAGACACCTCATTGGTGGCCTACGATTTGTTTACGAACCACCAGTGCTACGTTTCTTTATGGGAGGATTAGAACCAATAAACGATTGGCCTGAGAAACTGATTGAGAAATTTAAAGAAGATTTCGGAGACAGTCTATAAAAGATACAAATACATAAAATCAAAAAATGGCGAACCAATCAAGGCTCGCCATTTTTATTATATATATATGTGGCTTAATATTCTTGCCAACTCTTTATGCTCAACTCATCCTCATCTACGCTACAAAATGCAGTAATAAATGCCGAAGCCAAACGTGCATTAGTAATAAGAGGGATGTTGTGATCTACGGCAGCACGACGAATCATGTAACCATTTGTAAGCTCGCGCTTAGTGATATCTTTTGGGATATTAATAATAAGATCAAATTTCTTACCAGTAATCATATCCAAGATATTATTATCCCCCTCCTCATCTGGCCAATTAACCTCCGAAGCCTTGATGCCATTATCTGTTAGGAATTTCTTAGTGCCATGGCTAGCATGCAAGTCATACCCTTTGCCGTGAAGCAATTTGCAAGCCTCAAGCAAGTCAACCTTCGATTTCACCTCGCCCGACGAAATCAAGATACTCTTTTTAGGATAATGATAACCCACCGACAGCATCGATTTCAGAATTGCCTCGTTGAAATCGTCACCAATACATCCTACCTCGCCAGTAGAAGCCATATCAACACCTAAAATTGGGTCGAACTTATGCAACCTCGAGTATGAAAACTGCGACGACTTAACACCAATATGATCCAAATCGAAAGCATTGCCGTCAGGTTTTTCGTAAGGAGCATCAAGAATGACACGAGTAGCAGTATCAATAAAGTTGCGCTTAATAACTTTAGAAACAAATGGGAACGAACGCGACGCACGCAAGTTGCACTCAATAACCTTTATCTCATTGTTCTTAGCAAGAAACTGAATATTGAATGGACCCGTGATGTTTAGCTCTTTAGCTATGCGTTTCGAAATACGCTTCACACGGCGCATCGTCTCGAAGTATATCTTCTGGGCAGGGAAAACCAAAGTGGCATCGCCAGAGTGAACACCAGCAAACTCCACATGCTCCGAAATAGCATACTCTACTATCTCACCATTCTTAGCCACTGCATCCATCTCAATCTCCTTAGCATTAAGCAAAAACTCCGAAACCACCACAGGATACTCTTTAGAAACCTTAGCAGCCATTCCTAAGAAGTGATGCATCTGCTCCTTATTATAAGATACATTCATGGCAGCACCCGAAAGAACGTATGAAGGACGGATAAGAACTGGGAAACCAACCTCATCTACAAATTCATCAACCTCATCGTAGCTCGAAAGCTCCTTCCAGCGTGGCTGATCGATACCAAGCTCATCAAGCATTGCCGAGAACTTGTGTCTATTTTCAGCACGGTCTATAGATTGGGCAGAAGTGCCAAGAACGGTTACATTCTGACGATCAAGCTTCATTGCCATATTGTTTGGAATCTGCCCCCCCATCGACACAATCACCCCTTTTGGCGATTCGATATCGGCCACATCAAGTGTGCGCTCAAATGTAAGCTCATCAAAATATAAGCGATCACAAACATCATAATCGGTAGATACCGTTTCGGGATTATAGTTAATCATTACCGACTCGTAGTCCAAGTTGCGTGCAGTTTGCACAGCATTCACCGAGCACCAATCAAACTCTACCGACGAGCCGATGCGATAAGCACCCGACCCCATCACTATTACTGTCTCTTTATTAGTTTTCTTAGGCGTGTAAGCCTCACCATCGCCGTATGTAAAAAACAGATAATTAGTATTCTCTGGATCTTCAGAAGCAATAGTATTAATTCGTCTCACTTTGGGAAGAATGTTAAGCCCCTTGCGATGCTTGCGCACACGCAACAGCTCCTCCTCCATAGTGCTATCTGGTTGTTCAGTATATCTTGCAATTTGGAAATCAGAAAATCCAAGTCTCTTAGCCTCAGCCAACACATCTGCTGGCAAATCCTCAATCCTGCTATACTTGCTTAGCACCTTTGTATATTGGTATATATTATCAAGCTTTTCTAAAAACCACTCATCAATTTTTGTAAGCTCCTCTATCTTATCAATAGTATATCCATTTTCGAAAGCCTCTGCTATTGCAAATATTCTCAAGTCGGTAGGATTTGACAGTGCCTCATCAATATTTTCAAAATCAAGATCACGATTTCCTACAAACCCGTGCATGCCTTGACCAATCATTCTAAGACCCTTTTGGATAATTTCCTCGAAAGATGAACCAATAGACATTATCTCACCCACAGATTTCATGGAGGAACCAATTTCGCGACTAACACCCGCAAATTTAGTCAAATCCCATCTCGGTATCTTCACAATCATGTAATCCAACTCGGGAGCCTTGTAGGCCGAGTGTGGCGTTCCCATCTCTCCTATTTGATCAAGCGTGTAGCCTAGTGCTAATTTTGTAGCCACAAAAGCAAGCGGATACCCCGACGCTTTAGAAGCCAAGGCAGAAGAGCGACTCAATCGAGCATTAATCTCAATAATTCTATAATCGTTAGTTTCGGTATTAAATCCGTACTGAATATTACACTCGCCCACGATGCCGATATGACGCACCACGCGGCTAGCCACATCCTCAAGTAGTTTTATTTGTTCGTCGGTAAGAGTAATAATTGGTGCTACCACGATACTCTCGCCCGTGTGAATGCCAAGTGGGTCGAAGTTTTCCATTGGCACCACAGTGAAGCAGTGATCATTTTTGTCGCGAATCACCTCAAACTCAATCTCTTTCCAGCCCTTTAGGCTCTCTTCAACAAGTATTTGTTTTGAAAACGAGAAAGCACTTTCGCAAAGCTCCTTAAAATCAGCCTCATTGTCGCAAATCCCCGATCCCATACCACCCAGTGTGTATGCAGAGCGCACCATTACTGGAAAACCTATCTCGTTGGCAGCCCTAAAAGCCTCATCCATCGTCTCCACAGCTTGCGAGATAGGAGTTTTTGCATCAATCTCGTTTAGTTTCTTCACAAACAAGTCCCTGTCTTCTGTCACCATAATAGTTTTAACAGAAGTACCAAGCACCTTTACATCATATTTATCTAACACACCCGATTCGTATAGCTCCGTTCCGCAATTCAGTGCAGTTTGTCCACCAAACGCCAAAAGAATACCATCAGGCTTTTCCTTTTTGATTACCTTTTCCACAAAAAAGGGCGTAATCGGAAGAAAATAAACTGTATCCGCTACGCCCTCTGAGGTTTGAATTGTTGCAATGTTTGGGTTGATAAGTATCGTTTCGATGCTCTCTTCTTTTAAAGCCTTCAACGCCTGCGACCCAGAATAGTCAAACTCGCCAGCCTGCCCTATCTTCAAAGCACCTGAACCGAGTAGAATAACTTTTTTGATTGATTTATCCATTTAGATTGAAATATATAATGTGATCTATTATTTATCCCTAAAAAACCATATGTTCTATTTTATAATGTATGCAATATCACATCATTGCAATAAAGCAAAGAGCTTATGTATGAGCACACTTGAACAACGTGGGCAAAATTACAAAAAAAGCTGTAAGAAAAACCAATTTCAGAGGAATAAAAACTCAAATTTCAATTAATCAATATTCAAAGTGCCACTTCTTGACATCACATCTCACTAGCGATAACACTATGGCAATGGTTCAGAATAATTCTCTGTCGCCGAATTATAATCTTCATAACGTTCTAAAGATCATTTTGCCACTGAATTTTGA
>CAYTQG010000071.1:0-12482 GCA_964439965.1 uncultured Proteiniphilum sp. | reverse complement strand
CTCTTTTTGTCAGACGAGTAGTATTTATCACGTGATAAAGTGACTATCTGACAGTGTGAAATAGTAATTAATAAATGAGATGCTGAGTGTGTTGAGAGCTCAACCAATATACAAACAATACCATTGATTAATCTAAAGTTGAGTCTTATAAACACTTTGATTAAATTTTTACTTGCTGGTTGAATCTTGATTATTGAAATGTTTTTGTATTTTTGAGTTTACGAATCATTTAAGAGTTTTATATGAAACAGATAAAGAATATTGTTTTTGATTTTGGTGGTGTTCTTATAGATTGGAATCCTACATATTTATACCGCAATGTTTTTGATAAAGAAGAGGATATGCTTTATTTCCTAGATAACGTTTGTCGCTATGAATGGAATATATTGCAAGATGCAGGCCGACCACTGGCAGAGGCTACTTTAGAAAAGCAAAAAGAGTTTCCCGAATATAAGGACGAGATAGCTATGTATTATGGCAGATGGGATGAGATGCTGGGTGGCACCTTTGACGAGAATACTAAGCTAGTAAAGGTTTTAAAGGAAAAGTATGATGTATATGGACTCACCAATTGGTCGTCAGAAACAATTCCAATTGCTAAAGAGAGATACGATTTCTTCAAGCATCTTGATGGGATTGTAGTGTCGGGTGATGAGAAGCTAATTAAGCCAGATCCTGAAATTTATAAGGTTTTATTGGATAGATACAACATAAAGGCCGAGGAGTCGTTGTTTATTGATGATAACGAAGACAATATTAGAGCTGCTATTGAGATGGGTTTCTATACTATTCATTACACTAATGGTGTAAATCTGGAAGAGAGATTAAAAAAGCTTCAGATTTTGTGATAGTACGATTTGATAATTATTGATTACTAAAATATGACTATATCTAAAGAATTTATTAGACAGCTTTTTCTAGCTCTCACTTTATTTTCCATCTTGTTTCTTGCTTCCTGCGAAAAAGATGACAATCCATTTACAGAAATAGTAAGCTCCGAAGCCGCTACATTTTTCAATGTCGGATATGGTAAAGATGCTTTGCAAACTATGGATATATATTTGCCAGTTAATAGGAACAGACAATCCACAAGAGTAATGATTTTAATTCATGGTGGTGGTTGGTTTCAGGGAAACAAAGAGGAGATGGATGTTTTTGTTGAAGAGCTACAACGACAAGCTGGAAATGAGTTTGCATTAGTAAATATCAACTATCGATTGGTAAATCCATTAGGCCCACGCTATATGTTGCCCACACAAATGGATGATATAGAAAGTGCTATCGATTATATCGAAAATCACTCCTCTAGCTTAGGAGTTAAGCCTCAGTTTGTAACAATGGGTGTAAGTGCAGGTGGACACTTGGCTATGCTTCATGCATATAAATATGATGTGAAATCGAGAGTGCAAAGTGTAATTAATATTGTTGGCCCGAGTGATCTTACCGATTCTTTTTATTCAAGCGATCCACTTTTCGCATTAGGCATGCGATATATATCAAATTCGAAAAATGTGCCAGATGGATATAGTGCAACAGAGTATGCAAGCCCCATTACGTGGGTAAGCAGTAAGTCGCAACCTACCATATCATTTTATGGTGAGAGCGATCACCTGATACCAGAGACGCAGAGATTAATCTTACAAGAAAAACTAGATGGGTTTGGTGTTCGTAATGAAACTTATGTGTACGATAGCGGCCATCTATTCTTCGAGAAGCTTGAAGGGGTTGTGCCTGAAGTTGTATCTAAGTCTTTAGAGTTTGTGAGATAATATCTAAAACTCAATTTCGTCTGGGTGAGCTCCTGTTCGGTAATCTTTATTTAAGCTGTTTATTATTTTGATCTCTTCATTAGTGAGTTCAAAGTCGAAAATATCAATATTAAGAGCTTGCCTGTCTGGATTGCTCGATTTGGGTATCGATACAACTCCTTGTTGCAGATTCCATCGTAGAACAACTTGTGCGGATGATTTATTATACTTTTCGCCAATTTGCTTTAGTACTTCTTCATCTAATAGGGGCACTTTGCTACTGCCAAGTGGACTCCATGCTTCACATACAATATTATTTTCATTGCAAAACTCTCTCAATTCGTTGAGGGTGAGATAGGGATGTAGCTCTATTTGGTTTGCGACTGGTTTTATGTTTGCCACCCTAAGAACTTCCTCTAGATGATGCTTAAGGTGATTGCTGACGCCGATAGATTTTGTTTTTTCAGTTGCATGAATCTTTTCCATCTCTATCCAAGTGGATGCCTCTTTGCCAGCTACAGGCCAGTGAACTAGATATAAGTCGATGTAGTCGATGTCTAGTAGTTTAAAACTTAAGTCGAACGCCTTATGTATATTGCCACTTAGTATATCTGAGCCCCAAACCTTGGTTGTTACGAACAAATCCTCTCGTGGTACACCACTATCTCGAATAGCTTTTCCAATTGTGGCTTCGTTTTTATATAGTGTTGCTGTATCAATATGTCTATATCCTAAATCAATTGCTGATCTTATTGCGTTGTAAACTTCTACGTCGGTCCACCCAATTTTGTAAGTACCAAGGCCCAACATAGGCATTTGCTGTCCATTATTTAATTTAATATATTTCATACCTTTTCTTTTTCTAATCTTGCTTTAACTCTCTGTTTGTCTCTATGGATGCTTGCAATGAGTTCCTCTACTTTGTCAAACTTCTCATCACCACGTATAAAGTCGATGAACTCAACTGTAAGTGATTGGTTGTACAAATCACCATCAAAATCAAAAATATTCACTTCTACACTTATCTGTGGGTCGTTGTGAAGTGTGGGCCTAGTTCCTATATAAAGCATCCCTTCATGTGTTTTGTCTTGAAAATGTACAAATACTGCATAAACTCCCAGCAAAGGAACCACCTTGTATTTCTCCCACACCTTCATATTGGCAGTTGGAAAGCCAATGGTGCGCCCCACTTGGTAACCTTCAATAATCTTTCCTGACAGTGTGTAGTTGTAGGTTAATAGCTTATTTGCTCTTACCACGTTGCCATCAATTAGCAGTCGTCTAATTTCTGATGAGCTCACCTTTTCTTCGTCGCATCTTAGCTCTGTGGCTCTGATGATATCTATATCTACCTCTTTCCCGTATCTTATATAATCCTCAAACCCTTCTTCGCGATTGTGACCAAATCTATGGTCGTAGCCAATAACAAGGGTGTCAACATTAATCTCTTCCTTTAATATTTTACAAATGAAATCTTTTGCTGAAAGCATCGACATCTCTCGAGTGAAGGGTACACTATAAACATAGTCGATGCCAGTGGTTTTTAGTTGTGCCAACTTTTCAGTATATCCACAAATCAGCTTTGGTTGATAATCCGACTGAAGAACTTTACGTGGATGTACAGGGAAAGTGATAACTGCTGATGGTAGTCCAAGACGCTTAGCTTCTTTCTTAACCTGATCAATCAGGTGCCTATGCCCCATGTGCACACCATCAAAAAAGCCTAATGTGGCAACAACCTTTTGCGGCTTATCTTCTATAATTTCTTGTGATAAATCGATGACTTTCAAAATTTCCTCCTTTAAATTAATGTTGTCTTAACGCTTTGGTTTAATTTTTGTTTTATGAATAAAAAAACCCCGAAACAAATTTCGAGGCTTACTTATTAATATCATTGTTTATATAACCCCATACTTTATGAATAGATTGGTTATCTCGTCAATAGACCTATCTATTTGCTCATAAGTGTGAGTAGCCATCAATGAGTACCGAATCAATGTCTCATTTGGTGCCACTGCCGGCGATACCACAGGATTTACAAATATTCCATTATCAAAAAGCTCTTTAGTAATCATAAATGTTTTTTCATCACTGCGTATATATAATGGTATGATTGGAGTGGAAGTAGGACCAATTTCAAATCCTCTATCCCTAAATTGCTGTATTGTGTAATGAGTAAGTTCCCATAGGCGCTTTATTCTTTCTGGCTCTGTACGAAGAATATCTAATGCAGCCGATGCCGCTGCAGTGGCTGCAGGTGTGGCACTTGCACTAAATATATAGGTGCGAGCATTGTGTCGCAAGTAGTTAATAGTATGATAATCTCCTACAATGAAACCCCCGATAGATGCAAGTGATTTACTAAATGTTCCCATTATTAAATCTACGTCGGGCAAAACTCCAAAATGATCGCATGCCCCCTTGCCATTATATCTTTGTCCCATAACACCAATGCCGTGAGCTTCGTCAACCATGATGTTGGCTTTATACTTCTTGGCTAGCTTTACAATACCTGGCAAATCGGCCAAGTCTCCCTCCATGCTATACACTCCATCTACAACAATTAGCTTTACCTTATTAGGATCGCATCGCTTTAGTTGCCTTTCGAGTGACACCATATCATTGTGGCGGAATTTGTATTTTGTTGAAAATGATACGCGTGTACCCTCAATTATTGAGGCGTGATTTCGTTCATCCCACAATATATAATCCTCACGACCAGTAACAGAGCCCAGCACCCCCTCGTTTACAGTAAACCCAGTGGGGAATATTATTGCATCATCTTTGTTTAAAAAATTTGCAAGCTTTCGCTCCAATTCAATATGTATATCAAGTGTGCCATTAAGAAACCGTGAGCCAGCCATACCAGTGCCATATTTTTTAGTTGCATCCAGTGCAGCCTCTTTTACTTTAGGATGATTTGTTAGTCCCAAATATGCATTTGAGCCAAACATAAGCACTCTCTTTCCATTTATTACAACCTCAGTATCCTGATCGCTCTCAATGACTCTGAAATATGGATATATGCCAGCAGCCTTAAACCTTTGTGGCACATTATATTTCATCATTTTTTCTTTTAACAGGTTCATCAGATAAAATTTAAAAAATGAATTTGATTTTTTGGGTTGATAACCAATAAAATCAAAAGCAAAGATACTAATAATTATGATATTGCTTTAAAAGTGGATAGATTAAAGATGGGTAAAACTTTTGGACTATAAAAAATGTTTATTAAGTACTCATCTGCTAATATCAAAAAAATATAATCATAAAGTTGATACTATAAATAACGAAAAAACGTATATATTATGACAAGATTGAAAACAGGCCTTATTCTGGCCACAATTTTTTTATTTATGACACAATTAAACGCACAAAGCTTCGTGGGCGACTGGAAGGGTGCAATATCTATGCAGGGCACAAGCCTTGAACTTGTTTTTCATATCTCGGAGCAAGATGGTGTGTACACCTCTACACTTGATGTGCCAATGCAAGGAGCAACAGGTATTCCTGTTGATAAAACGGAGATAACTGGCGATGAGTTGAAAATAACTATTGCCGCGATTGGTGCATCTTATGAAGGAACGCTGACCGATAACAAGTTATCTGGAACTTTCAAGCAGATGGGGGCTGAACTTCCTCTTGAATTGGAGAGGTTTGAAGCTAAATTGCCAGGAAATCCTGATCTTGTAACCTCTGATGAGGATTTGAAAAAACTAATAGAACTAGAAAGTGGCGATTACAAATATAGTGTAGCCGACTACTTTGCTCGTCCCAAGGCCTCATCTTTTCAAATATCGCCTAATGGTAAGTATATATCGTACCTGGAAAAGGATGAAGCTAATAAGAATCACGTATATGTGAAAAATGTTGATACTGATGAGGTGATAAGAGCTATTGAGGAGAAGGATGAACTAATCAAAGGTTATGGCTGGATAAATGACGATCGACTATTCTATATGATGGATAAGGGAGGAGATGAGAACTTTCATATCTATGGAGTGGATATTGATGGAAGCAATCCAAAAGACTTAACTCCCTTTGATGGGGTGAAGGCTAATATAGCATCGCTATTGAAAGAACAGAAGGATTATATCATTGTTTTGATGAATAAAAATAATCCTCAAGTATTTGAGCCATATAAATTAAATGTAGTTACGGGCGACTTGGAGCAGTTGTACGAAAATGAAGACCCTGCTAATCCTATTCAAGACTACGATTTTGATAAAGATGGTAATTTGCGTGGATACTCCAAAATGGTTAATGGTGTAGAGATGGAGTTGTGGTATAAAGACCTATCAACAGGTGAGTTTTCGAAACTAAAACATACCAATTGGGATGATACGTTTGGTATTATCGGATTTAATTATGCTTCCGAAAATCCTGATGAAGCATATGTGCTTACCAATCTGAATAGTGATAAAACTGAAATTATTCTTTACGACTTAAAGCAAGACAAGGAGATTAAAAAGATATTCTCGCATCCCGAATATGATGTATCGGCATTAAGGCTATCGCGTAAACGTAATTGGGAAATAGATTACTACGGTTATGAAGGAGAGAAGGCTATGATTACGCCAGTTAGCGAAACATATAAGATTATGACCGATAAAATGAAGGAACAATTTCCTGGTAGAGAGTTTCATATTGTAGATTTTGATGATAATGAAACTTTGTTCTTAATTGTTACTCAGAGCGATAGGCATTATGGGTCTTATCATCTTTATGATACTAAAACAGAATCATTCAGCCTGCTTTACGACTTGATGCCACAATTAAAAGAGGAAGATATGGCAGAGATGAGGCCAATTAAATTTACAAGTCGTGATGGGCTCACAATTCATGGCTATATTACTTTGCCAAAAGAGGCAGTTGATGGACAAAAAGTTCCACTAATTGTAAACCCACATGGTGGGCCACAGGGCATTCGTGATTCTTGGGGCTTTAATCCCGAAACGCAACTATTTGCAAGCCGTGGGTATGCAACTCTACAGGTCAACTTCCGTATCTCGGGCGGTTATGGCAAGGAGTTTCTTCGTGCAGGATTCAAACAGATTGGTCGCAAGCTAATGGATGATGTTGAGGATGGAGTGAAATATGTTATAGAACAAGGCTGGGTAGATGAAAGTAAAATTGCAATATACGGTGGTAGCCATGGAGGCTATGCAACCTTGATGGGGCTTGTTAAAACTCCCGACCTATATGTTTGTGGTGTTGATTATGTTGGTGTTTCCAATATCGAAACATTCTTCTCATCATTTCCCGAGTATTGGAAGCCACTAACAGAGATGGTAAAAGAGATATGGTATGATCTAGATAATCCAGAGGAAGCAGCAATTGCTCGAGAGGTATCACCCGTATATCAGATAGATAAGATAACAAAACCATTGTTCGTAGTACAAGGAGCGAACGACCCCCGTGTTAATATCAACGAAAGCGACCAGATAGTAGTGGCACTTCGTGCACGTGGTTTTGATGTTCCTTATATGGTAAAGTATAATGAAGGCCACGGGTTCTATCGTGAGGAGAATCGCATGGAGTTTTATGCTGCAATGATGGGCTTTTTATCACAGTATTTAAAAGATTAATTCGTTTTAAACCCATTTAAAATATAAACCATAATTAAAATACGAAGTCATATCTTTTGCAAATCATTAATTTGACACTCTATGAACAGGAAATATAAAAAACTCATTCTCTGTTTAATATTTGATGCAATTGGTATGGCTTCGTATAGTTTTCCACTTCTTGATGTAGCGTGGGCACCACTTGCAGCATTTTTTAGCTACAGGATGTTTGGTAATAAAAGGGGTAAATACACAGCACTATTCACATTTATAGAAGAGGCGCTTCCCATTACCGATATAATTCCATCTTTCACCATATTCTGGATTATGTTTGATCTTATAGGTATTGGCAAAGAGGTGGAGCTTAAATAATATAGTATTTTGAGAATTATGAAATTGAAAAGTATTTTAAGTGCACTGCTTTTTGTAGTGGTAATCACCGTGTCAGCAAAAGGCACAAAGGATGACAACTCTCTATTGTGGAAAGTCTCTCACCCTGGTCTCTCATCTCCATCTTATCTTTTTGGAACCCACCATTTAGTGCCAGTTTCATTTCTTGATGAAGTTGCTGGTATCGAATCGGCCTTTGGATCGACAAAGCAGGTTGTAGGCGAACTTGATATGGGGCGCAAGCTATCGATGCAAATGAAGATGATAAAGAAAGCTCTTATGCCTAAGGGGTATGATTATAAAACCTTACTTTCAAAGGAGGATTATGATCTGCTTGAACAGCAGGTGCAAGAAATCATGGGTATGAAATTTAGCAAGCTTGATAAGATGAAGCCGGCAATGATTAGCAACCTGCTGATGATAACGATGTATCAAAAATATTATCCAAATGCAGAATTGGATAAAGGAATAGATCAATATTTTCAGGAAAAGGCAAAGAAAAATAAGATGATGGTTAAAGGGTTAGAGAGTGCTGAAGATCAGATGTTTGTTTTACTTGAACAGCAGTCGATAGAGCGACAAGCTGAGCTGTTGATGTGCTCATTAAAACATCCTGAACTATTGAAAGAGCAAATGGATAAATTGCAGGATGCTTATCATAGTCAAAACTTAGCTGCTTTAGAAGCATTATATAATGAAGAGAGTGATGATGACCCATGTCCATCAACAGATGAGGAGAAGTATGAAATGAATGCTGCAAGAAATAAAAGATGGTTGAAACAATTGCCAGATATTATGAAGGATAAGCCCTCATTTATTGCAGTAGGTTGTCTGCACCTTGTTGGCAAAGATGGTTTAATAGAGGGATTACGAAAATCAGGTTATACAGTAGAGCCAGTAAAATAATACTTCTGATAGGAATGTGAATAACTTTTACTACAACGCTCATAAAATTGTTAAGATAGTGTTGAGAACTTTATAGTTTTCAACACTATCTGTTTATAAGGTTTATCGCAAGTTCTATTTCTTTTCCATAAGTACAACATTTTCAACATGGTGAGTGTGTGGGAACATATCAACAGGCTGAATCTTTGTCACCTTATACTTTACATCTAATAAATTGATGTCCCTTGCTTGTGTTGCAGGATTACAGCTTACATATACTATTCGCTTGGGCTCAGCAAATAAAATTGTATTGATAACATCGTCATGCATCCCTGCGCGTGGTGGGTCAGTTATAATTATATCTGGGCGACCGTGCTCATTTATAAATTCCTGATTTAATATATCCTTCATATCACCAGCAAAGAATAGTGTGTTGTCGATATTATTGTTTGTCGAGTTCACTTTTGCATCTTCTATTGCCTCTTCCACATATTCGATACCCACAACTTTCTTTGCATCCCTTGCCACAAAGTTGGCTATAGTGCCTGTGCCAGTGTATAGGTCATACACCAGTTCGTTGCCAGTCAACTGTGCAAACTCTCTTGCCACCTCATATAAATGATATGCCTGCTCACTATTAGTTTGATAAAATGATTTTGGCCCAATCTTAAATCTCAAACCCTCCATTTCTTCATAAATGGCCTCTGAACCCTTGTATGTTATAATCTCTTGGTCAGTTATCGTATCATTACCCTTCTGATTAATGACATATAATAGAGATGTTATTTCGGGAAACTGCTCAGCAATATATTGCATTAAGCTATCTCTTTTTTCTTGGTCATCTTCAAAGAATACCACAATAACCATCAATTCGCCAGTTGATGTATTTCTTATCATCAAAGTACGCATCAGCCCCTCTTGCTTGCGAATATCAAAGAAAGAGTAGTCATGTTTGTTGCAATAATCTCTTACTGAATTTCTAATTCTATTTGAAATATCATCCTGAAGCCAGCATTTGTTTATGTCTAACACCTTATCAAACATACCTGGTATGTGGAAACCCAATGAGTTCATATTGTCAAACTCCTTATTGCTTGCAATCTCATCTTCAGTAAGCCATCTCTTGTTCGAAAAAGTAAACTCCAATTTGTTGCGATAAAATGTTGTCTCAGGAGCACCCATGATATAATTTGCCTCAGGTAGTTCCACCTTGCCTATTCGCTCCAGATTGTCCATCACCTGTTTATGCTTGAATCTTAGTTGCTCCTCATATGGTAAGTTTTGCCATTTGCAACCACCACACACACCAAAATGCTCACAAAAGGGTGTAGCCCTTGTCTCCGAATATTTCTCAAATCTCACTGCTCTGCCTTCAGCATAGCTCTTCTTTTTTCTTGTAAGCTGAATATCTACAATATCCCCTGGTACCACAAATGGAACAAACACAGCCATGCCATCTATTTTAGCAATAGCTTTGCCCTCGGCTGCTACATCTGTTATAAGCACATTCTCAAGTATAGGTAGGGGTTTTCTCTTTCTTGCCATATCTTTTTCTGTTTATGCTGCAAAGATAACTCATTTTATACGGATTTGGTTTTATTATTTTGTCAATGCACGTTAATCTACAAATAATATTATCTTTGTTTTATCTATAAAAAATATTATCATGGACCGACGAGATTTTATTAAGAAGTCTGCCTTATCGGCAGCAGGGTTGGGATTAGCACCAATGATTGGCAAACCTTACTCTTCCATTTTAGGACAAAATGCACCAAGTGACAAAATTAAAATAGCTGTAATAGGTTGCCGCAACCAAGGTTGGAGCAATCTTAAGGCATTTCTGCAACACCCTAATACCGAATGTGTTTCGTTGTGCGATGTGGACGAGCACTGGCTTAACGTTAGAGCCGATGAGCTGGAAAAGATGACGGGCAAGAAGCCACCACAACTCGTGAAAGATTGGCGACATGTTATTGATAACAAGGATGTAGATATGGTAATAATTGGCACTCCCGATCATTGGCACTGCCTTCAAACTGTAGCAGCATGCGAGGCAGGTATGGATGTGTATGTAGAAAAACCTTTAGCTAATACAATTGAAGAATGTGATATAATGGTGCGTGCTGCACGAAAGTATGACAGAGTAGTGCAGGTGGGGCAATGGCAGCGAAGCGACCCACACTGGGATGATGCAGCAAACTTTGTTAAGAGCGGTCAGCTGGGCCGTGTTCGAACAGTAAAAGTATGGGCTTATCAAACTAGTAAATGGACGCTACCCGTAGTACCCGATACTAACCCACCAAAGGGTGTGGATTATGATATGTGGTTGGGACCTGCTCCACTTAAGCCATACAATGATAATAGATTTCACTACAATTTCCGATTCATGTGGGACTATGCTGGTGGACTTATGGCAGATTGGGGTGTGCACCTATTAGATTATGCAATGGAGGGTATGAATGCCGACCTACCATCATATATCTACGGGGCTGGTGGCAAATTCGGTTATCCTGATGATGCAATGGAAACACCCGATACCCTGATGGTAACATATAAATATCCCGATTTCAATATTATTTGGGATCATGCTTGTGGTATTGGTACAGGCCTTTTTGATAAAAGAGAGGGTGTAGCTTTCTTTGGCGAAAACGGTACACTACTACTCACTCGTGCTGGCTGGGAAGTAATGCCAGAACAGTCTATCAATAGTCGCTCGTTCCCATACTGCTATCCTTGTGATGAGGATAGAAAACCCAACACTCTTAGAATGGATGCTGTAGAGCTTCAAAAAAGTTCTGGACAGGGGTTGTATCTACATGCAGGAAATATGCTCGATTGTATGCGAACTCGCCAGCTCCCCAATGCTGATATAGCTATTGGAGCAAAAGTAGCGAAGCTTAGCCATATGGGTAATATATCTAGTAGAGTGGGTGAGGCGCTACGTTGGGACAACACCACTGGTACATTTGATAATGTTGAGGCCAACAGATTGATTAAAGCAAATTATCGTGATCCTTGGAAGGTTCCAGTTATTTAATTTATCAGAAGTAAACGATAGGGTAAGTAAAGGAATATACGGATATAACACAGAGCATTTTCGCAGGTAAGATATAGATGAGTGCTCAGTAATTACGACGTAGTTAGAAATGCAAAAAGGGGCTTACACACACATGTGTAGCCCCTTTTGCGTATCTATTTTATACTATTGTTTATTTTTGTGAGTCATTACCCATTTAATGCTTTCCGTAGCTCCAACCATTCAAGTCATATATCTCAGCATGATTGCGAATACGTGATACAAAGTTATCAAAATCTTTCAATTTCTTTGGCGACCATCCTGTTTCGGCAATTGCAGCAAGTCGTGGCAGTATCAAGTACTCCACTACCCAGCCTTCATAAATATGCTCGGTCCAGAAGTTGCCCTGAACTCCCTTATAGAATGGCACTTGAGCAGGAGTAGCATCAGCAGGAATAGGTTCAAACTTGTAAACCGATTCCAGTGTCTCTGTTCCAGCTCCCACAGCGTAAGGCTCTCTTTCATTAGGCCATTGACTTCTATTAATATAATAAGGAAATTGTGGAGTCATTATCACATCCAATTTCTTATCAGCTGCAATCTTGCTGGCATTATACCAGTCAATCCATGACATGATTGTTACATTAGAACCCGTTAAATCTCCAGACAGTGTCTCATTCCATGCAATAAGTCTCTTTCTATCTTCTGGGTTTTCTCTGTTTTTAAGATGATTCTCTATCTCCTTAAAAAACCATGTTTGCAAGTCGTGATAATTTGTAGAGCTCATCGATGCTAAAAGCTGTTGACACTGCTCATTGTTTTGCCAAGCAACAGTAGGACATTCATCACCACCAATATGAAAATATTCAAATGGAA
>CAYTQG010000070.1:0-12566 GCA_964439965.1 uncultured Proteiniphilum sp. | reverse complement strand
TATTATTAGATGAGCCCACAAACGACTTGGACCTAGAAACCATAAACTGGTTAAAAGATTATCTTTCTAATTTTGAACATACTGTCTTAATTGTTAGTCATGATCGTCACTTCCTTGATTCTGTTTGCACACATATTGTAGATATAGATTTCAGCAAGCTGCAAATGTTTACGGGCAACTATGCCTTCTGGTATGAATCAAGCCAATTAGCATTGCGTCAACAACAAAATCAAAATAAAAAAGCAGAAGAGAAAAAGAAAGAATTGGAGGAATTCATTCGTCGCTTTAGCGCAAACGTAGCCAAATCAAAACAAACTACAAGTCGCAAAAAGATGATTGAGAAATTGAATATAGAAGAAATAAAACCTTCTTCTCGACGCTATCCAGGCATTATCTTCACACCAAATAGAGAGCCAGGAAATCAGATTCTAGAAATAAAGGGGCTAAGCAAAAGTATTGATGGCCAAGTCTTGTTTAAGGATCTAAACATTAATGTAGAAAAAGATGATAAGATTGTGTTCATCAGTAAAGATCCTCGTGCAATGACTGCTTTATTTCAGATTATCAATGGAGAAGAAAAACCAGATGCTGGAACTTATCAATGGGGGCAAACAATCACAACGGCCTATCTTCCATTAGATAACTCACAGTACTTTGACTCGGACTACAACCTAATTGAATGGCTGAGCCAGTTTTCTGAAGATACAAACGAAATTTATATTAAAGGATTCCTTGGTCGTATGCTTTTCTCAAATGATGAGTTGGCCAAGAAAGTAAGTGTATTATCAGGAGGAGAAAAAATGCGCTGCATGATTTCACGCATGATGCTAAAAGAACCCAACACTTTAATTTTGGATACACCTACTAATCACCTCGATTTGGAGTCTATTCAGGCATTTAATAATACATTAAAGGTATTTAAAGGGAATATATTATTTTCAAGTCACGACCACGAGTTTATCCAAACTGTTGCCAATCGCATCATAGAGCTTACTCCTAATGGCGTCATTGACAGGATGATGGAGTATGACGATTATATTTCAGATCCGATGGTTGCAGAGTTAAGAGAAAAGCTTAAATAGCCCGCTATATCACAGTGGCATCATATCTTTATAATAATATACCTTAGGGTGTGAGTCGATGGTTGATTCTTTTACAGATTCAACCATTGCCATTGCCACTGCACTCCCTTTAATTGGCTTTGCTTTTGAAGGAAATAATGGCGATAACATAGGCAATATTGCCTGTCCAATATCCTCAAGAAAACGACGCTCGGGGCGCTTGCCTAACAACAAAGATGGGCGGAAGATGTGTAGAGATGGTATTTTAATATCACTCAGTGCATCCTCCATTTCTCCCTTTAGTTTTAGATAGAAGTTTGTCTTGGAACTATTTGCACCATATGACGATACAACAGCAAAGTGTTTGCATCCATTTTCCTTGCCATATCTTGCAGCATTTACTGGTACATCGAAATCAACCTTACGATAAGCATCCATATCACCACCTACCTTCTTTAGTGTAGTACCAACCACACAAAATATAATTTCAGCATCCACAAGTGCATTGCGAAACTGATCCTCATTATCAAAATCAACAACTGCAACTGACACCTTTGGATTAACTATATCTATTGGTCGTCTTACTATCACTTTTATATGCTCGAAATAACTATCAGAACATAGAATATCTAACAATTCAGATCCGATTAGCCCTGTAGCACCAAGAATAGCAACTTTTCTGTTCATAAATATATGTCTTTTGAAATAATCAATACAAATCTACAAAACAAAAAGCGAATTCAGAATCTAAATGTTCCGAATTCGCTTTTGAAATATATTAAATGATAATCTAAATCTTATTTAGCATCATAACCCCATTTGAGGTAAATACTACCCCAAGAGAATCCAGCCCCAAAAGCTGTAAGAATTATGTTATCACCTTTTTTTAGTTTATCTTCCCACTCCCACAAGCACAATGGAATTGTACCTGCACTAGTGTTGCCATACTTCTGAATATTCACCATCACCTTTTCAGGTGCAATGCCCGCTCTTGAAACAGCAGCATCAATAATACGAACGTTGGCTTGGTGAGGCACAAACCAATCTACATCCTCATGTGTAAGATTGTTGCGCTCCATAATCTCCACCGAAACCTGAGACATATTTGACACCGCATATTTATATACTGTTTTGCCTTCTTGATAAACCGTATGCTCATTATTAGCCACCGACTCGGCCGTAGCAGGAAACTTACTACCTCCAGCCTTCATCTGTAAAGGACCATACCCCACTCCATCTGAGCGAATGATACTGTCTTTTATACCAAGGTCTTCTTCTGTTGGTTCAATAAGAACGGCACCACAAGCATCACCAAATAGCGGACAAGTAGTACGATCAGTATAATTAGTTACAGATGACATCTTATCACCTGCCAATAGAATAATCTTTTTGTAATTTCCCGACTTAATAAAATTACTCACCACCTCAAGACCATAAATAAATCCTGAGCAAGCCACCTCCATATCGAAACAGAAAGCATTTTTGATGCCACAATTTTCTGCCACAATAGATGCCGAAGATGGGAACGGATGATCGGGAGTAGTAGTTGCAAACACTACACCATCAATTTCCTCAGGCTTTGTGTTTGTTTTTTCGAGGAGTTCTTTAACTGCATTTGTTCCTAAAACGGAGATTCCTTGTTCCTCTCCCTTCAGGATACGTCTCTCTTTAATTCCAACGCGAGTCATAATCCACTCATCAGTAGTATCTACCATTTTAGATAGTTCCTCGTTGGTCAAAATGTAATCTGGTACGCTTGCTGTGATTCCAGTTATTACTGCATTGATTTTTTTTAACATATGCTTTAGTAATAAAAAACCCTGAAAAAAACATTATATTTTCAGGGCTTATATGTATAACAAAGGAATATTATAGAGTAGCATCTACATCGATTGCCAATTTACCTCTATAGTGTCCACATTCGCCACACACTGTGTGGTAGATGTGCCATGCTCCACAGTTTGAACAAACTGCCAAAGTAGGCATTTTTGCGTGGTCATGTGCTCTTCTCTTTCCTTGTCTTGCAGACGATTGTCTTCTTTTTGGAGTTGCCATTTTTTATTTATCTTTTTAACGGTTTATATTTAATTGTCTTCAAAGCTTAATCCTTTTAAGCCTTCCCATCTCGGGTCTATATTTTCTGAATCATCATCTTGGTCATCGATATCTGCATCAATATCATCCGCATCATCGCCCAAGTCGTCCTTGCTTACTGCCTGATGCTTACGTAATTTATTATTCATAAATCTGTTGCATTTACCCGGCTCATGATTATGCTTAATCGGGATGCTCAATACAACAAACTCATAAAGGAACCATGCGATATTAATCTCTCCTTCATCGCGCGGAATAATTACTACCTCATCACTCTCTTCAGAATACTCCTCGCCAAGTTTCACAACCAATCGGCTTCGAGTCTCTATAGGCTGATCCATTTCGTCAAGGCATCTGTTGCAAGGTATTTGCACAACACCGTTGATACTAAAAGAAAAATCGTAGGTTGAAGATGTAACAACTAGCGACACCTCAACTCTCACGTACCCTTTCTTTACTTCGTCGTCATCTATATCTTGAAAGAATTTTCTATCAAGATCAAATTCATATGAATGTTGCCCTTGCGATAGACCCGACAATTTGATATTGTACTTACTAAACTTTGCCACTTTTACAAAAAAATTAAGCGGTGCAAAGATAATAATATTTTCTTTACACCGCTAAGTTTTATATCAATAATTTGATTTAGCTCTTATATTTCTCAGCATTGGCAAGAACTATCTCTTGCATTTTATCAAAGTTCTCTTCCAAACTTTGTAATAATTTAAATTGTGCAAGTGAGCGAACTAGATTGTGATTTCCATACTCAATCTTATAGTAGGTATCACCATCGATATAGTCTGTCAAGAATCTTACAGTTTGCATATATGTAAGCAACTTGGCACCAAATGCTAAGTTTTCAATTTCTACATCTGTCAAGAACGAAGCTGCATTTTCAAGATATCCCTTTGTATATCCTTCAAAAATATCTAAATCAACCTCTACATTGTCTAAGTTCTTATCATCCTCTGCACCTTTATTAGCACCTGTACGTATAAAGTCACCAAAGTCAGACAACACAAAACCAGGCATTACTGTGTCAAGGTCAACCACGCAAAGTACATTACCCTCTTTATCAAAAAGAATATTGTTTACTTTAGTATCACAGTGGTTTGTACGCTTCACCAGTTTCCCTTCGCGATGCATTCTTTCTGCTTTGCACATTTCATCAGCTCTAGACTCTATCTCTTTCACAAGTTCGTTAACCTCAAATAGTCGACCAACTTTATTTAAATGTACCGACTCTCTAAATGTTTCAAGACGCGACTCAATATTATGAAAATTAGGAATAGTTTCGAATAGCGGACCATTAGGCAAATCAGCTAACATCTTTTGGAAATCACCAAAGGCTTTTCCTGCACGATAAGCAAGTTCAGGATTTATCTCTTCATAGCTCATGCTATCTTTAATGAAATCCATCATTCTCCAATAGTTGCCATCCTCATCTTTATAATATAGTTTACCATCAAGAGTGGGAGTAAGAGTAAGCACTTTGCGATCTACATCTTCCACTTGAGCCTCTGTTAGTTTTTTTCGGATATGCGAAGTAACTCTTTGTATATTGTTTTGAAGTTCTTCTACGTTCTTAAAAATATCATGATTTACTCTCTGCATCACATATTCTTTACCATTGGCTACCACCTTAAAAGAATCATTGATATGACCTTTACCTAAAGGCTTAATATCAGCACTATCGGGCGACTCTACAAATTGCGCTACAATATTTTTTAGTTTCTCTGCTTGTTGCATAATATCAGTTTTATGTTGTTTACGTTTAAATTATTCTAGTTCTAGTAAGCCAAAAAATTGAGGTACATGAAAGTTGGGTTTTGGCAAGTCTATTGCATTCCAACTAATGAAGTGAGTGGCAGGAGTTTCATCACCACATTTATAAAAGTTGGCTCTAATCTTTTGCCCCTCCAATGTTTCAGAGTCCGAATAACCCATTGCCTTCTTGGGTATCTCCAGAAACATTGTCCAATCACATACTTGCTTATCACCCTCAAATCGTTGCTCTATAGTAGAGTGTCGCACAACCGATTTCATTATCTCCATCGACATTCTTTCCGATTTATCGCGAGTTTCGTGATCTGCAGCCAGTAATGTGCCTAATATATTGCACTCAAAGTTTCTGTAGGCAGTCTCGCCATCCTTTTGCATGAAAAACTCTACACAGCTATCTTCCCATACCGATCCAAAATCATTGGTATTGGCAGCTCTCACTTCTTCGCCCACTACCTCATAATAAAGATATATTTTATCTCCATCGTGAGCCACTCTAACTGTAACGGGCATATGGTGAGGAAATTCCTCTTTCCAATTTACTTGATCTATTTTAGCACTAGCAGCAGCTTCCTGCATAAGCCTAATTTTATCGAATACTGTTTCACACTGTGAAATTGGTTGATTGGGAACAACGAGTTTTTTCATTTTATTATTCTCTTTTATTTCCTATCTGTAGGATATGTTTTTAAAATAATTTATCCATACGTTATTAGATAAGTGTAATTTTTCCCCAAAAGTATCTGTTTTTATCGAAACCTACAAACTATTAAGCCCTAAAAGCTATTATTATCTATGTATAAAAACTTTTAGACTGATAGAAATGTTTAATACGTATATACTAATTTTGAAAGCATATGAAAAACAGAATTATCGAATCCCTAATCCTAAGTATTGGATTAATTGTTTTGGGATATTTCGTGAAACAAGGTATTGAAAGTTTCCACACTCTCAATCGTGTGGTGAGTGTGAAGGGGCTTGCAGAAATGGAAGTGGAGGCCGATCGTGTGATATGGCCCATTGTGTATAAAGATGTGGGCAATGATCTCAATTCTCTCTATGATGATTATAATATCAAGAACAACAAAGTGATATTATTTTTGCGTAACAATGGAATCGATCTTGATGAAATCAGTACATCTGCTCCCAAAGTTATAGATCTTGAGGCTGAAAGATACAGCAGCAATACATCGCCATATCGATACAATCTCACATCGGTTATAACAGTTAGCTCTAACAAGGTGGATTTGGTTCGTAAGATATTATCGCAACAAGGCGAACTTCTTAAACAAGGTGTAGCGGTAATTGGCAGTGATTATGAATATAACATCCAATACTCTTTTACAAAGCTCAACGATATAAAACCACAAATGATTGAATCGGCAACAAAAAATGCACGCGAAGCTGCACTAAAGTTTGCTGAAGACTCGAATAGCAAGCTAGGCAAAATAAAAACTGCTAACCAGGGACAGTTCTCTATTTATGATAGAGACGACAACACCCCACACATCAAAAATGTACGCATTGTGAGCACAGTTGAGTATTACCTAAAAGATTAATATAAACTTACATTTCCACGCAACAATAAATTTAAAGCAATAAAAAATCACCATTTAAACAGCATTCGAACGCCGTTTAAATGGTGATAAAATAGTGTTTAGATAAAAATGAAGAGTTACGATTCTAAATTTGCAAGTAAGAACTTTCTAATATCCTTCACTTCCACATTTCTGCGCTCTGCATAGTCTGCAAGTTGCTCCTCATCAATTGGTCCAATCACAAAATATTTAGATTGTGGATTAGCAAAAATAAATCCACTAACAGAAGCCGTAGGTATCATCATACCATTTTCGGTTAGATTCACATCAATATCCTTAAGATTAAGAAGCTCATCCAATACAAAGCTAATTGTTTGGTCGGGAATAGATGGATAGCCCACTGCTGGGCGAATGCCTTGATATCTTGTTGCAAGCATATCTGCCACACTAATATCCTCCTCGGCAGCAAAGCCCCAATATTCTTTTCTTACTTTATAGTGAAGCCATTCGGTTCCTGCTTCTGCCAATCGCTCAAGTAGCGATTTCATCAGCAGTGCCATATATTCATCATTATCATTTTCATACTTCTTTAGTAGATCGCCTCCATCACTAGCTGTAACTGCAAATGGGGCAAGATAATCATTAACACCCATAGACTTAGGGGCCACAAAATCACTCAAGCACATATATTCGTTTTTATTGCTCAATCGTTGTTGACGCAATAGCGGTACACGTATATCATTTATCACTAGGTCATCTCCATCACTGTAGGCATCATATATCGCAAAAGTAGCATTTATCTCGCTAGCCTCTTTTTCAACTATAAGATTCAGAAGTTTCACTGCATCATCATATAGTTTGATAGCCTCGGCAGCACGCTCTTGCTCTTCGGCGCGGAAACGCGACAACCAGTTGTTGCGACTTTCCTGATCTTTAGCCACACCATCTATCGATCCAAATTTGGCGGAAAAATTCCAACCATGGAAAAAGAATTTCCAATCGATAAATGGAATGACATCCTTAGCTGGAATATTTTTAATAACCTTACGTCCCTTAAAGTTTGGTTCTATTGGTTCAAACTCTTCCCAATTGATAACAAAAGGATTATTGCGAGCATCACTCAATGGTGTAAAATCAATCTTTTTATCAAGACTATTTTCACGCAGCTCTTCATACTCCTTTGCAATTTTAGCTACAAAATCATCTTTGGCAGTTGCACTCAATAAATTAGAAACAACTCCAGGGCTTTGTGAAGCATCCTTTACATACACCACTGGCCCACGTCTATATTTGGGTTCAATTTTTATTGCTGTATGCAGTTTTGATGTTGTAGCCCCTCCAATCATAAGTGGAAGCGAGAAGCCACCCTCTTCGAGAGCCTCGGCCACACCGGCCATCTCCTCAAGCGAAGGAGTTATAAGCCCACTAAGACCAACAATATCAGGATTTTCAGTGCGTATTGTTTCCAAAATCTTTTCAGTAGGCGTCATCACACCAAGGTCGATAATCTCGTAGTTGTTGCACGACAAGATGATAGACACAATATTCTTACCAATATCATGCACATCACCCTTAACGGTAGCCATCACTATCTTGCCGGCCTTTTTGGCACCTGCTGAAGCTTTTTCAGCCTCCAGCACGGGTTGCAATATTGCTACTGCCTTTTTCATAGTTCGTGCAGCCTTCACCACCTGCGGAAGAAACATCTTGCCCGACCCAAACAGATCACCCACCACATTCATACCATCCATAAGTGGCTTGTCTATAATATCTACTGCTGTGGGATACACTTCAAGTGCTTCGGCAATGTCTTCGTCCATAAAGTCGCTAATACCCTTTACCAACGCGTGACTCAATCTCTCATCAAGGGATAGAGTACGCCACTCAAGAACCTTTTCTTTTGATTCCTCATCACCACCCTGATCCTTAAGGCTCTGAGCATAATCCATCATTCGCTCAGTTGCATCTTCACGACGATTAAGAATAATATCTTCAGCAAGCTCTTTCACATCCGATGGAATATCCTCGTAGATAAGCGATTCGGCTGCATTCACAATTCCCATATCCATACCCACTTTAATGGCACGATATAGGAAAATAGAGTGCATCACCTCGCGCACATAGTTGTTGCCACGAAACGAGAACGACAAGTTGCTTACCCCACCGCTTACTTTTGCACCTGGCAAATTAGTTTTTATCCACTCAACTGTTTTAATAAAATCGATAGCATAATTCTTATGCTCCTCAATACCCGTAGCAATTGCAAGAATATTTGGGTCGAAAATAATATCTTGAGGATTAAAGCCTATGCCTACTAATATATCATATGCACGTTTACAAATCTCTATCCTACGCTCGTATGTGTCGGCCTGTCCAGTCTCGTCAAAAGCCATCACCACCACAGCAGCACCATAGTTCATAATAGCTTGTGCCTGCTCTATAAATTCCTCCTCACCATTCTTCAGAGAGATAGAATTTACAATACATTTGCCCTGCACACATTTTAGACCAGCCTCTATAACCTCCCATTTGGATGAGTCAATCATAATAGGCACTCGCGAAATATCAGGATCAGAAGCTAAAAGGTTAAGGAAGTTAGTCATCTCCTCCACTCCGTCTAGCAAGCCATCATCCATATTAATATCAATAATCTGAGCACCATCTTCCACCTGCTGGTGTGCTATTTGAAGTGCCTCATCATATTTTTTCTCTTTTATTAGTCGCAAAAATCTTCTCGATCCTGCCACATTACATCGCTCGCCAATGTTCACAAAGTTCATTTCGGGCGTATGCACAAACTCTTCTAAGCCCGAAAGGCGTAGTACGTTGGGCTGTTCGGTTGGCAACACAGGCTTCACGCCGTCCACCATTTCCACATACTTTGCTATATGCTCAGGTGTGGTTCCACAACATCCACCTATTATATTCACCAATCCTTCGTCGATATATTCCTGAATTTGCTCAGCCATCTTATTGGGTGTCTCATCATATTCGCCTAGCTGATTTGGCAATCCTGCATTTGGGTATGCACTTGTGTAAAATGGAGATATTTTTTTAAGCTCTTTCATATATGGCTTCATATCCGAAGCACCAAAAGAACAGTTTAAGCCAATTACAAGGGGATTGGCATGACGCACTGAGGTTAAAAATGCCTCAAGGGTTTGCCCCGATAGCGTTCGCCCTGCCTTATCGGTGATAGTAACTGAAAGAATAATTGGTGTATGTTTACCCGATTCTTTTTCAATCTCTTCAGCGGCCACTATAGCTGCCTTAGCATTGAGGGTATCAAAAATAGTTTCTATTAGCAATACATCTACACCACCTTCAATCAGAGCTTCTATTTGCTCTTTGTAAGCAGTTTTCATCTCATCAAAGGTAACAGCCCTAAACATTGGATTCTCAACATCGGGGCTCATAGATGTGGTTTTATTGGTGGGCCCTACTGCTCCAGCCACAAAACGTGGCTTGTGTGGCGTTTTGGCCGTAAACTCATCAGCAGCTTTGCGTGCTATCTGAGCAGCCGACAGGTTGATATTGCGCACTTGAGATTGCATATCATAATCAGCCATCGAGATACTAGTTGAATTGAAAGTATTAGTCTCAATAATATCCGAGCCAGCTTCAAGATATGCACGGTGTATCTCGCCTATCACTTCGGGTTGAGTGATTGAGAGCAAGTCATTATTGCCCTTTTGCGGTTTCTCTACATTCTTAAACTGCTCACCTCTAAATTGTTCCTCCGTGAGCTTGTATTTTTGTATCATCGTTCCCATTGCACCATCAAGGATGAGGATGCGGGATCTTAGAATCTCTTCAATATTCATTATTTTGGGTTTTAAAAAATTGAATTTTATTCTTATATAGTAATCGGCTTAGAGCCTAAAATGTTCTTTATCAGTCGTACAGTCCACACTACTATCCATACAAATGTAAGTCGTACCAACAAAATCAAACCATATGAAACGCCAAGCGCAACGAAGATTATATTGTCTTCGAGTATGGAGTGTGAAACGGCAAGATGGTAGTTTAACAACCGAACATCTGATTTTGTTACCCTTCCGTCCTTCAATTGTTCTATCATCATGGCACCACCATATGCCAAACCAACGATGTAGCCTATAAGCCATAGAAAGCCTACAGATTCGGAAAGACCAAAAAATCGTAGTACTGGATTAATAGTTTTGGTAAGTTTATCGATAAGATTGTACTCTAATAGGACCTTGTATAGTATATTGAGTGCAGAAATAATTACAAATAAAATAACAGCCATCTGAAACGAGCTAGTTATCCACGAAAGAAACACATCGTTAATAGAAAGCATCGCATCTACTCCAGTTTTGGCAAAGGTGGGCATACCCATCTCTTGCGGCAACACAAGGTTGAGAATAACACCTACCACAATACTCGAAACAATGCGCAAAATAGTCATACCCCAAAACGAAGAACCCGTTTTGGCCTGTATGGCACTTTCCACTGGTAAGTTGTGCGCTATTTGGCACATTAATGCTAAAATAGTGAGCTCGCGCAGTGTTATTGTCATCGACATAATAATTGCCAATGGAGCATATAGGGGCAAAAAAATACTTGTGATAAAAACAATGGCTGTGCTACCAGGAAGCCCCAAGTGCACAAAGAGGGGATTGAAAAACTGAGCCAAGTAGGCCAATCCACCATAGAAATCTAATAGCCCCACAAACAGCGACACTGGTAAAATTATCTTCATCAGCCACAGTGTGGTTTGACTAGACTTAATAAATGATGGACGTAATATTTTTTTATACAAACTCATACAATTTATACTGGAGAATGTGAATGAGAGCGAACTGTTGTTATCTCAACAACAAGCAAATAGGCGCTCGTATTGAGATATCAGAGCGCCATTATATTTTTGTTATTTATGCGACACAATGATAGACAAACTACTTCTTGAACATTCGGTCCATAGAGCGTTTATCTTCCTTTTCGCGCAAGGCATGACGTTTGTCATGCGATTTCTTTCCTTTTGCTACTGCTATAACCAACTTAGCCAAGCCTCTATCGTTTATAAACAGTCGCGTAGGTACAATTGTGAAACCAGTCTCTTTGGTCATACGCACTATCTTGCGTAGCTCGTTGCGATTAAGCAGTAGCTTACGGTCACGGCGCGCCTCATGATTGTTGTAACTACCATAAAAATATTCGGTAATGTGCATGTTTCGCACCCATAGCTCGCCATTTTCAAACAAGCAATATGTATCAACTAGGCTAGCTTTGCCCTGTCTTATCGATTTTATTTCGGTGCCGGTGAGCACAATGCCCGCCGTATATGTTTCAAGCAACTCGTAATCAAAAGTTGCCCGTCTGTTTCTTATATTTATTGGTGATTGTTTCATTACTAATTTATTATTTACTTCCTTGCAGTAAAAACACTAATCTATAAAACCAAAAGACTAAGCAAATAGTTTATGGCTAATGGCGATAGAAGAACAATAAGCAAAGCAATGATGGAAAATTTCAATTGCTTGTCATGCTCAATTGATAGAAATAGCTTGCTGCCCGAGTGGATAAGGAAAAATGATAATAGTGGCACAGCCCACAAGCCCCTAAAGCCACTGATAAGAGGCATCAAAAAATATAAAAGATATACTATTACTGACGAATAGCCCACAAACTGTTGTGCTAGGTTTTGATCTTTTACTTCTCCATACTTTGGGAATAGCTCGTTTATCAGAAACGAAGCTAAATAAAAGCCTCCAAACAGTGCTATCACCACTATCATTATAGTTTTTATGGAGAGATGCAAACTGGCATTACCCGATACCCACATCGATCCGATAAACGTGGTGATGGATATAAATCCAAATATGGGGTAAAGAAAATTGTTTATGAACTCGCTGTGGAGTTCTTTTTCCTTATTCACCCTCTCCCACCCTTTTGTTGGGTAGAAAATAAGCAAAAACAATTTATGGATAATTCCTTTAAGCATATACCTCTATGTTTGACTTGCAAACTTACATAAAATAATTGTGACTTTGAATGCACTACATCAAAAAACAGAGTTTTATTGGCCTCACTTTGGCAAACAACTTTAAGTTATGGCACTTCCATATAT
>CAYTQG010000069.1:0-12619 GCA_964439965.1 uncultured Proteiniphilum sp. | reverse complement strand
TCAATTGTTAATGGCAAAATGTTTTTAAGGGTTATTTTAAAGAAAAATGAAGGATATCTCAAAACATCAAGATTAACAGCACTTTATATAACAAAATATTTTCTGATTTGTTCCAAAAATAAAGCAATCACACTTCCAAAGCAACAAAACCACATTTAATGTTATCCTTCAATCATATAAATTGAGTATCTTGCACAGTTTTTCAAAATCAAAATTTCACACATTATAAATAGTAAATAATGAAAGGTATTATAATTGTATTAAAGCGCTTTTTACCACCATATAAAAAGTACGTTGCATTATCATTTTTATTCAACATCATAACTGCATTACTTAATGTGGTTTCTTTTGCAACAATCATTCCCATATTACAACTCTTGTTTAAAGTTTCAACTAAAACCTATGAGTTCATACCATGGAATAATGCAGACATCTCTTCGATTGATACATTATTAAATAACGCCAATTGGTACGTAAGTGAATTGATAACAACATACGGAGGTAGTAAAACACTAATGCTACTCGCCATAATGCTTGTGATATTAACATTTTTCAAAACTGGAACTGCTTATTTAGGATCATATTTCACCATCCCAATACGAACAGGGGTTGTAAAAGATATTAGAAACGGAATAAATGATAAGATTCTAGCATTATCAATAGGTTTTTTCTCTGAAGAAAGAAAAGGAGATATAATTGCTCGAATCTCGGGTGACGTAAACGAAGTTGAAAACTCAGTAATGAGCTCATTAGATATGCTTTTTAAGAATCCAGTATTAATCATTATATACTTAAGTACAATGATAATACTAAGCTGGCAACTAACGCTTTTCGTCTTTGTAGTATTACCGATAATGGGCTATGTGATGGGGACAGTAGGTAAAAACTTGAAAAAAAGCTCATTTGAAGCACAAAACAAGTGGGGAGAACTAATGTCGCAAATAGAAGAGACACTCGGTGGTCTTCGCATAATAAAAGCGTTTAATGCAGAAGACAAGATTTCAGAAAAGTTTCACAAAGGAAACAACGAATTCAGAAGAATGTCAAATAGAATTGCACGACGCCAATACTTGGCACATCCAATGAGTGAGTTTTTGGGTACAATCACCATAGCTATTGTTTTATGGTTTGGTGGCTCACTGATATTAGGAGGCACAGGATTGATAGAAGCTGCTGCGTTTATCTATTACTTAACAATATTCTACAGCATAATCAATCCAATAAAGGAGTTTTCCAGATCAGCATATGCAGTGCAACGTGGACTTGCATCTATGGAAAGAATCGATAAAATATTAAATGCTGAAAACGATATCAAAGAACCATCTCAACCAAAGAAGCTAGAATTCAACAAACATATACATTATAATAATGTGTGGTTTAAATATGAAGAAGATTGGGTATTAAAAGGAATAGATCTAAAAGTTGAAAAAGGAACCACCATAGCCCTAGTAGGACAATCAGGATCGGGAAAATCAACAATGGCCGATCTCTTGCCTCGATTCTATGATATTCAAAAAGGAGCCGTTCGTATTGATGAAATGGATATTAGAGATTGTACAACCCACGACTTACGCTCAAAAATAGGATATGTGAATCAAGAGGCCATATTGTTTAACGACACATTTTATAACAACATAGCATTTGGAGTAAAAAACACAACAGAGGAAGAGGTTATGGAAGCTGCTAAAGTAGCCAATGCTCATGAATTTATAATGGCCACACCCGAAGGATACCAAACAAATATTGGAGACAGGGGAGGAAAACTATCAGGAGGACAAAGACAAAGAATTAGTATTGCGAGAGCAGTATTAAAAAACCCCGAAATTCTTCTCCTAGATGAAGCAACTTCAGCACTCGACACCGACTCTGAAAGAATTGTTCAGGAGGCATTAGAGAACTTGATGAGAAACAGAACAACGATTGTGGTAGCACATAGGTTATCAACCATCAAAAATGCCGATATTATCTATGTACTTCACGATGGGCAAATTGTAGAGTCAGGCAATCATACAGATCTTTTTGCAAGAGGCGGTATCTACACAAAATTATGCACAATGCAAGGCGAGCTTAGTCCTAATTAGTAGCTCACTCATATATTATATCAAAACATTTATATGATTAATGCAAGATTTGCTGTTTACATAGCCTAATCTTGCATTAATTATTTAAGCATATGGATGGACTGGATAAGTACAATTCTAAAAAATAATATGCAATTTGGGATAAAGTAATCTTGATAGTGCTCAGGACTTTAAATTTTGATACCAAAACAATCTTTAGAGCATAATGAAGATCGAAATTCAGCGACAAAACGATCTTTAGAACATTATGAAGATCGAAATTCGGTGGAAAAATAGTCTTTCATCTCCAATAAAGACAAATACTCAACAAATGAACGATATCCTGCCGACATAATTTAGTTGTAATCACTCATTACCAAATGCTTCGCATTTATAAGTAACCAACCGTATCTCAATTTGATTAAAGAATTAGCAAAGAAAAATATTTGCTTGCCAACAACAATAAAAGCACTATTATACTTTAACAACATCCAAAGCCTCAAACTTTGAATTTAGACTTTGAAACTCAGGAACTATATCTTTCATTTTCCCAACGATAAGCATCTCATCAAATTCGAATGACAGTTTAATAAGCTCGTCTATCTCCTTTTTCACAATATTATAATCATAGTCTCTTACATTAGCAATCATAATCTTTTCATGATAAGTTTTTGTAGTATTCTCGGCATTATTCAGTAATTCCTCATATAATTTCTCACCATGCCTTAACCCAGTGTATTCAATTTTCACATTCTTAGCTCCCGACAATAGTATCATCTTCTTTGCTAAATCCACAATTTTAACTGGCTTACCCATATCAAAGATATATATCTCACCTCCATTACCCATTGAGCCAGCTTCAAGTACTAGCTGACATGCTTCAGAGATTGTCATAAAATAGCGAATAATTTCAGGATGAGTTACCGTGACGGGACCACCATTTTTAATCTGTTCACGAAAAAGGGGAATAACTGATCCATTAGAACCAAGTACATTTCCGAAACGAGTAGTAATAAACTGGGTAGTTTTTGCACCTCTTTGTTCAAGAAATTTGGCATATGATTGCACATATATTTCACTAATTCTTTTGGAGCATCCCATTACATTAGATGGGTTTACAGCTTTATCAGTTGAAACCATTACAAATTTTGCCGCTCCAAATTCAACAGCCAAATCTGCAATAATTTTGGTGCCGAGAACATTATTTTGGATTGACTCCGAAACATTTGCCTCCATCATAGGCACATGCTTGTATGCAGCAGCATGAAAAACATAATGTGGCCTTGAATCCTCAAATACTTGTCGCATTCTTTTTTCGTTACTAATATCTGCCACCACTATTTTTGCCTGTAAGTTTATCCACTCACTCTTGATTTCTAAATGCATATCATGCAAAGGAGTCTCCGCTTGATCAACCAATATTATTTTAAATGGATTAAATGCCGCAACTTGTCTTACAATTTCACTTCCAATAGACCCAGCTGCACCAGTTACTAATACTCTTTTACCCTCAATATGTTGTGCAATTTCACGCAAGTTTACACTTATTGGAGTACGTGGCAATAAATCCTCAATTTGTACCTCTTTAAGATTACTAGCCGCAGGAATATTTCCATCCCACTCACTTAAAGGAGATGCAACAAGTAGAGAAATATTATGGTCAAGTAGTTTATCTAAAAACTCAGGTGTTTCTTTATTTTCCATTTTGTGAGTTGAGATAATTACCTTCTCCACTCTACGATTAATTATATTTGTAAACACATTCTCGTCATTAGCATACACATCCACCCCCATTAGTTTTTTACCAATCATGTTTACATCATCAGTAATAAAACCTCTTATTTCAAATTTGAAGTTCTTGTCTGTTCTAATGGCTTTAGCCAAAGCCATTCCTCCCTCCTTAGTTCCATAAATCATTACCGATGTCATTTTATCTCGAGTGAGATGAATAGAATCGTAAAACTCCTTAACCACCACCCTCGAAAGTGACATCAGCATGGTATTCACAACATATGCACCCCAGAAAACTGTTTGCGAGAAGCTCTCAATAACTCCCAACAACTCGAAGATGAACAAAGTAAAGTATGTGATAGAATAACTCACCGTGAGAGCAATTACAATTCTAATAATATCTGAAAATGCCGAAAATCGGAGAACTCCCAGATAGGTTTTGAATATTATAAACGTAAACCAGGTTACAATAACTAGTATCAAAACCGAAATCAATGTTGGTGTTTGCACCAAAGGCACAAAGCCCACAATACCATAATGGAAATAATAGGCAATCAATGACGACATCAACACAAGTATTGTGTCGAAGGCCAATACGAAAAAACGTGGAGTTATTCGCTTTGTGAATAGTTTTTTCAGATAATTAATCATCACAAATAATATAGTTAATTGATAATATTAATAGCATTCAGATACAAACTAATAAACAGTTGTTTCACATACAACCAAATCCATCATCACATCTCTGTTATCAACAGGAACGTTATCAACAATTTGAAAATCGAAACAAATCGAAACTTTGGGAGCTTTTATTTTTGGCAACAAACCGTCATAATAGCCCTTTCCTCTACCCATTCGATTCAAATTCTTATCAAACGCTACACCCGGAACCACAACTAGATCGATATCGTCATAATTGAGATATTCATCACCCATAGGCTCCTTAATTCCATATTTAGATACAATTATTTTGTCCTCACCAAGATATTCCTTAACAATTAATCCTTGTTTTGTTACTATTGGCAGAACTATGTTTTTTTCGTTTTTATATTTCTCAATCAGATGGGTTGTATCCACCTCATCTGGCATACTGTAGTACACTAGTACAACTTTCGCTTTTTGGAAAACCTCCAGTTTTTCGAGATTTTCAATAACGCTGCTCGACATTTCAATCAATTGCATTGAAGAAAACTCACTTTTCCTTCGTGCAATCTCTTTTCTCAATTCTCTTTTTTTTTCTAACATCATTATAATAAAGGTGTTTTCATGTTTTTAAGATTTAAGTTATTAATATCTACAAAATATCTTCCCGATAATCATCATCTAAAACTATATCATCAGGGAAGTTTCCATTATAAGCCCTAACTCTTACAGAATCAGGCGAAGCTTTACCACTCTCAATAAGCTCAATGGCCTTTTGAAACAAAACATCACCCTGCATATAGACAGGATAAAAACCCTCTTCACTATAAAAATTACGAACAATATATGACACTAATTGCTGTTCAAAAAGTTTTCTCGACTTTTCAATATAATATGGTCTAGGCCTTATGCCATTGTTATCTGCAAAGCTTACAAGATTCAATAATAGTGGTTGCATCTTTAAATGACGCTCTAATTCCATATAATTATCAAACTCACTAAGCTTAACCCTATTCATATCAGAATAAATCATTGCATACTCTTGTATATAATCCTTATTGGCCAAGCTACTATAATATGAATTTAGCCCCAGTGTATCGCGAGCCATAAATATATCTGGCATAATTCCATCTCCACCATACACAGTTCTATCACCTATAGTTTTAAAAGGAATTAGTCCCGAAAGAGAATCATTATTAACATAATCCCCTTTAAGATATCTGTTTATAGCCTCCATCTCATACTCACTGTTTTTTCCCTTCTCATATTTTCGCTGAATCGATCTACCCGAAGGTGTATAGTATCGAGCCACCGTCAGACGCACTGCCGAACCATCCGAAAAAAGCCTTTGACTTTGCACCGTTCCTTTACCAAAAGATCTTCGCCCAAGCACAAGTCCACGATCATGATCCTGAAGAGCCCCTGCAAATATTTCGCTTGCTGAAGCACTCATCTCATCAATCAATACTATCACATCATCCTCTTTGCAGGTTCCAGATCCATTAGCATAATTATCTTCTCTTGGAAAATTTCGTCCCTCGGCATAAACTATCAAGTCGCCCTTATTTAGAAACTCATTCAGCATAGATATAACAACCTCGAGAGAGCCTCCACTATTTCCTCTTAAATCTATAACAAAAGATTTAGCACCCTTTGATTTCAATTTTGAGATTGCTGATATAAACTCATTAAAAGTATTATACGCAAACGTGCCTACTTTGATATATCCTATTTCATCAGTTTGCATAAATGATGACTGCACACTATTCACAGGTATATCGCCACGAGTCACAGTAATATCAATCAAATCAGGCTCTCCAGCTCTTTTGAGTCCCAGTTTAACCTCAGAACCCTTCTCTCCCCTTAGTTTTGATTGGATATCAGAATTTTGAATTTTAATGTTTGCAACAGAACTATCATTTACTTCCACTATCCTATCCCATTGCTTTATACCAGCAGCTTCTGAAGGACCACCTGGCACTATGCTCGTAACAACAATAGTGTCGCGCAGAACATAAAAACTAACACCAATTCCTGAAAAATGTCCCTCAAGCTCTTCGCTCACACGTCTCATCTCATTAGCAGAAATATACGAAGAGTGTGGGTCTAGCTCTTGAAGAATATTGGGCAGAGCATCCTCAACCAATTCACGCATATCAATAGTATCAACATACGATCTATTAATATAGCCCAAAACAGCATCCAGTTTATTTAATTTACCAGACACACCTACCCCACCACCAAAAGAATACTTATTACCAATAAATATTCCTAGAGCAATACTAACACCAATAAAAATGGGCAACCAAGTAACCAGTTTTCTTTCAGGATTCATTTATTTAAATTATACATTTTAATCATTAACATCAACTTCCACAAGCTCTATATCAACCCGTTTAAGCAATTCTACTCCATCACTAAGGCGATAAGAGTCTGCGTACACCACTCGTTTTATTCCAGACTGGATAATAAGCTTTGCACACTCTATACATGGCGATGAAGTAACATATAGTGTAGCACCTTCGCTACTATTATTTGAGCATGCCACTTTTGTTATCGCATTAGCCTCAGCATGCAATACATAAGGCTTAGTAATATCATTTTCATCCTCACAAACATTTTCAAACCCCGAAGGAGTTCCATTATATCCGTCCGAAATGATCATTTTATCTTTTACAAGTATAGCCCCTACTTGTCTGCGCCTACAATACGAATTTTCGGCCCATATAAAAGCCATGCGCATATAACGTTTATCAAGCTGCTCTTGTTTTAAATCTATAGTATTCATACTTTTTTCAAATTGCTTTAAAACTCATATCTAGGCTCTTTACTGAGTGAGTCAAAGCACCAACCGAGATATAATCAACACCACATTCGGCATAATCTCTAATTGTTTCAAATGTGATTCCTCCTGATGACTCCAACTCCACACGACCACCAACATACTCAACAGCCCTTTTTGTATCCTCAGGAGTGAAGTTATCAAGCATAATCCTGTCAACACCACCCACTTCCAACACCTCGTTAAGTTCATCAAAGTTACGAACCTCAATCTCAATCTTAAGATTCATATCATTATCAAGAAGATATTTTTTTGCTCCTTCGATAGCTTTCTTTATTCCACCTGCAAAATCCACATGATTATCTTTTAGCAGAATCATATCAAATAGGCCTATTCGATGATTTACACCACCTCCTATTTTAACTGCCTGCTTTTCAAGCATTCTCATCCCAGGTGTTGTCTTACGAGTATCCAATATCTTAGTCTTGGTGCCATTCACTCGTTCCACATAAGTATTGGTTGTAGTTGCTATTCCGCTCATTCTCTGCATTACATTTAGCACCAAACGCTCAGTTTGAAGCAACGATTGAATTTTACCTGAAACAATAAAAGCAACATCGCCTGGCTCTACACGTTGTCCATCTTCAATCAGGACATCAACTTTTAAATTATAATCAAAGTAATTGAATATTGATTTTGCGACCTCCACACCTGCTAATATTCCTTCTTCTTTAATAAGCAACTTAGATTGTCCCTCTGCTTCAGCAGGAATACTACATAGAGTAGTATGATCACCATCACCGATATCTTCAGCAAAAGCAAGCTCGATAAGCTTTATTGTATATTCGTCGTATAAGTTCATCTAATTTTAATTTTCGTAGAGTTACATCCCACATCTGCTACGTAACTATTTCACAATATTCATTTATAAAGAATGCGACAGTTTCAAGTTTGTATCCTAATTCAACCAACATCTATATATAGGCACAAAATAGAACCTAAAATACAATTCATTTAAAAATGAAATTTCAACAAAGGACATAAAATATTTAACAATGGTTTCATCCTAATAGCAGTGATAAATATAACAACGCAAAAATACAAAAATAATAGATTATATTTGCACTCAGGTTGCTAATTTAATGTAAAACAGCATCAATATATAAATATGAAAGCAATATTAATGTCTGTAGGAAAGACAGATGACCCCCTATTTTCTCAAATAATCGAAGTATATAAAAAAAGACTAAAGCACTATTTGCATTTCGATTTGGAATTTATACCCGATATAAAAAAAGTAAAAAACCTATCAGAAAAGGAACATAAAATATTAGAGGGAAAAAGCATTCTCAAGAATATTGATCCTACCGATTATGTTGTATTACTAGATGACAAGGGAAAACAAATGACATCAGTTGACTTCTCCAAGTATATCGAAAAAAAGACTCATTCAGTAGCAAAAAGAATAGTTTTCATTATAGGAGGACCTTATGGTTTTTCGGATGAAGTATATAAAAGAGCTAGCGAAAAGATATCACTTTCTAAAATGACGTTCACTCATCAAATGGTAAGATTAGTTTTTGTGGAGCAACTATATAGAGCAATGACAATTTTAAACAACGAACCATATCACCACGAATAATATTTCAAAAACAATGAAAAGACTAATAACATTCTGCTTAGCAATATCAATAATTGCCACCATAAGCTCACAAAACATCGAAGGCAATTGGAGCGGGAAACTAGATGTGATGGGCCAAAGCCTGCCAATAGTTTTTAATATATCCAAGTCAGACTCGGCATACACCACCACTATGGACAGCCCCGCACAAGGAGCCTTTGGACTACCAACCAGTAAAACAACAGTATCTGGCAATAAAATTGAGATAGTTGCCACTAATCTTGCCATTTTCTATCAAGGCAAGCTTGAAGGAGACTCGATTACTGGCACATTTAATCAAAATGGTATCCCCTTTCCCCTTACTTTAAGGCAATCAAACGAACATGCACTTAATAGACCACAAGAACCAAAACCGCCATTCGATTATAAAATAGAGGAAATAAGCTTTACCAATAAAGTTGATAACAACACACTATCGGGAACACTCACCATACCCAATACATCAGACAAACATCCTGCAATAGTATTAATTGCGGGAAGTGGTCCCAATGATAGGGACGAGTCAATATTTGGGCACAAACCACTCTTAGTGCTTGCCGACTATCTCACGAGCAATGGATATATGGTGCTGAGATATGATAAAAGAGGCGTAGGCAGTTCTACCGGAAGATACGAAACCGCAACCACCAAACACTTTGCTGATGATGCCTCGGCGGCAATAAATTATCTAAAGTCGAGAAACGACGTAGATAAATCATCAATAGGGATAATTGGGCACAGCGAGGGTGGAACAATTGCAACAATGATTGCCGCTAACAGAAGCGACATAAAATTTGTAGTTATGCTTGCTGCAATGGGGTCTAAAGGTATAGATATCATAATGCAACAAAACGAGACAGCACTTAAGGAACAGAATATTGAACAACAGAACATTGATGAGCTTCTTGAAATAACTAACCATACTCTTACCAATCTTTCAAACTGGAAAGGTACAGATAATGACAAAACTGTTCTGCGTGACCAACTAAACCTACTATGGGATAAAATGCCACTTATTATGAAACTAAAAATGAACAAAGACCAATATATCCGCAGTAATCTAGCCACGATGTCATCACCATGGTTCAGAGAATTTATAAAAATTGACCCTATCCATTATCTTAAAAAGACCAACTGCCCTATATTGGCTCTAAATGGCGAAAACGATACTCAAGTGATAGTAAGCAAAAACATAGAGCTGATTGATAGAGCATTGGAAGAAAGCAATAAGAAATACAAAACAAAAGTTTATCCTCAGCTCAATCATCTTTTTCAGGAAAGCACCACCGGAAGTGCAAGCGAATATGGAAACATAGAACAGACAATATCAACGGAAGTGCTTGCCGACATTGTTGAATGGATAAAGAACATAGAATAAGAATTAAAATATTTAGACATATAAGTATTAACAAAAGGCTTACTTTTGTATCATAAAAAGAATTAGACAAGCATGGCAACTAAAAAACAAATCTTCAAAGTACTTTGGATTGTGATAGCAATAATAGTGCTCGCATCTATCGTATGTATTATTGCAATGCCAGGAATAAAAGGGATGTTTCTGGCAGGGGGTGGCGCATTTTTAATATTAAATATTTTTATCTCGATGTTCTTTATTCAAAACAACTATCGAGATAAAAAATAGCCAATCGCATATATCACATACTATCTATAAATACCACGCTCGTTTAGTGCTCGCTGATATCTGGCAGCATTTCGAGCGTGCTCGGCATGTGTGACAGCAAAATTGTGACGTCCTGACAAATCATCCTTAGCACACATAAACAAATATTTATGGCTTTGAGGAGACAGCGTGGCATCTATAGCCGCAACCGATGGAACACGAATAGGACCAGGAGGCAGCCCCTCCACTCTATAAGTATTATAGGGTGATTCTACCTCTAGATGTCGAAACAATATTCGCCTTAAAGCAAAATCACCAATCGCATACTTAACTGTTGGATCGGCTTCAAGCTTCATTCCCCTCTCCAACCTATTTAGATATAAACCCGCTACAATAGGATACTCATCAGCATACGTAGCCTCCTCTTCCACAATTGAGGCCAATATAGATACCTGAATAGGAGTAAGCCCCAATCGATCTGCCTTTGCTTTTCTATCATCGCTCCAATAACTATTGTATTCGCGCTTCATACGCTTCAAAAGGTTATCCACACCCGTGTCCCAAAACACTTGATAAGTATTAGGGATAAACATAGACACAAAAGTATTTTCATCAAATCCATATTTTTCGGCCACCAACCTATCACTTAAAGCATTAAGCAGCTCAACACTATCTAGCATCAACTGATTTGAAATACGTCCAGCAAGGTTTTCCTCAGTTCTGATATTATTAAATGTCAGATTTACTGCCTTTTGATTTCCAGATCGAAGCATCCTCACCACATCTATCATTGTCATTCCATCCACAACCTCATATCTACCAGACTTTACTGCGTGCGGATATCTCAATCGATCGGAAATAATTCTGAGTATCTTCTCTGAAGGAAGATTCATTTTATTAAGTTGCTCTACTACATTCTCAAAATCTTTAGTCTCATCAATATATATATACTGTGGACTCTCAAGATTGAAGGGTTCAAAAATCTTATTTCGCAAAATGATGCCCGTTACACCCAGCGACACCACCACAATTACTAATATCGAAATAAGAATATATTTTCGTTTGTTATTACTACTCTTTGCCATAGAAAACCTTTTTCAAATAAGAAACTTCGACAAAAGTATAAATATTTAAAGAGAATTGTGCGGTTTTCTTTGACAAGTTAAAAATGTTCTGTATATTTGCACCCGATTTGGTAAACAAACCATCTGGAAGTGTGGGTGAGTGGCTGAAACCACCAGTTTGCTAAACTGACGTACGGGTAACTGTACCGAGGGTTCGAATCCCTCCGCTTCCGCTGAAAGCCACAGACAAAAGGCGACGAAAGTATAAAAACCGTTCAGATATTATCTGAGCGGTTTTTTTGTATTATGGAACTTATAGTTTTACTGAAGCGACTCAATAAATTCCACAGTATATTCTAGTAGTTGCTTTAAAGCGACCTCTTCCATAGGATAATGCCCTCCTCCACTTAAAAACTTTCTTGTAAATGGCGCTTTTATTCCTTTCATTGATATTTCGGTTAGGTGCAATGGAGTCCAACGGTCTTTATCGGGTTGCGTCAATATAATAGGGCATTTATCAAACTCTGTCACAGGAATGGGCAATGGATAGCTCATATACTCATACAAGAATTGCAACTGAACACTTGCACCAGATGATGATTTATCTTTTAAAAAAAATACTCTAAGCTTTACTGTTTCATGTGTATAAAACTGCAATAGTTTAATATCATTTTGAATTTGCTGGTACATAAAGTCAAAGTCTATCGACACCACAATCAAATTCTCATTGCAGTTATGCTATGCTGGGGGTAATCACAATCTACAACTGCAACATTGTATCCTTTCAAGTAATGCAGATAACTGGCTGCAAGTACGGTAAATGTGGTTTCGCCTATACCTCCCTTTTGAGTAGAAAATGCTACAAATAATTTTTCATTTGCTCATCGAATCTTTGAGAGTGAAGATGGCAGGTTTAGAACCCGCAATTGCATGGATAGTTTTGAAAAATTTCTTCCTTACAACTTGAACTCAAAATTGATAAAATAGCATTATACCGAATTATTTAGATAAATATCAAAACAATTATCGTATTAACATTTAGGAAAAAAGAAGAGTTTT
>CAYTQG010000068.1:0-12831 GCA_964439965.1 uncultured Proteiniphilum sp. | reverse complement strand
AATAGAATATGGGGTATAAAGAAAGGCCGTCCCATACAGCGGCGAGTGATTGACTACTTTGCATTGATGCTGTTGTTGCCAATCTTTGTGATTATAAATTATAGTTTGACGGCAATTATTCAAGCCTCTACAGATTCACTTGATAGATATACACATATTATAACACCAGTGATGGGGCAGGTATTGAACATTCTGCCTTTTGTGGTAATGATTGTTTCGATGACGCTTCTGTATAAATTTATGCCTAATCTGAAGGTTAAGTTTATAAGTGCTCTTATAGGAGGTATAGTTGGCGGTATTGCGCTTCAAATTTTCCAAATGGTTTATCTTGAAGGACAGCTATGGATTTCTAAATACAATGCCATTTATGGTGCCTTTGCTGCACTGCCTTTACTATTGCTGTGGACGCAGGTGTCATGGTTTATCGTTTTGATTGGTGCAGAGCTGTCATTTGCGGTTCAAAATGTTCAGCAATTCTCGTTTGATAGAGAGACAAAAAATATTACACGCCGATACCGTGATTTCTTTACTATTCTTATAGCTTCAGTTATAGTGAAAAGATTTGCTGAAGGTAGAACTCCAATTTCTGCATCAAGGATTTCAGTTAAATGCCAAGTGCCTATCAAACTCACTCATGATATTATTGACGAACTCATAAGGCTAGAAATGGTGCTGCCTACTCCTATGCCCGATGATGAGCGTGTGATGGCATATCAGCCAGCTTACGATATTAATTTGATGTCGGTGGGGAGCTTGATGGAATTGTTGGATAACGAAGGTACAGAGGATTTCTTAGTTGATCCAGAAGGGGATTATGCCCCTCACTGGAATGCTCTACTCGAAACCAGATTATGTTCTTATGAGAATACCAAGGATTTGCTACTAAAGGATTTATAGTGTTTTATAATTAATATCTTCTTACTAGTTCCAACTCTTGCGACATAAACATTTTGGTTCTTCTACCTAATGTGCGTGAGTCTTGTCCGCACATTTTATCGAGTAGTTGCCAGAACTTGTCGCTATGGTTCATTTCCGTTATATGGGCAAGCTCGTGTAGTACTACATAGTGTATCAACTCTTCGGGGAGAAGCATTAAGTAGTATGATAAATTGATATTCCTTTTAGTTGAACAACTTCCCCATCTACCTCTACTTTTGCTAATCTTTACATCATTTATTTTCAGATTGAATTGTTGTGCATATTTATGTGTAAGAGGAATTAGCACCTTTTGAGCCTCCATATACACCACATTGTTTATCATATACAGTAGCTGCTTTTGATTTTGTTGTGTAGTAATATCTTTTTTATCAGATATCAATATTTCTATTTCGTTGTCATTAAAAATATAATCAAAAGATTCTGTGGCAGAGGTTGCTCTAATCTTGATAGACCGCGATATCATATCAATTACCAATCCATCTTCAACCTCTATTGTTGTTTCCTTTCTGTTGTTAAGAAACTCCCTTAGCTTAGGTCTCATTTCATTTAATATACTTGGAAACTCATTGATATTAAATGTTTGTGGAATAGTAAAAACTATATGGTCTTTGTTGTATCTGGCTATAATTCTTTTAGCTTGTGCATTGCGTCGAATTGCAATTTTACCTAATTCCTTATCGTGATATAATTTCAAAATATAATCTTTCTTTTATTAATGTATCTGATGCAATAGAAATGCAAAGTAAGCAAAACTATTGGTAATAATAAAGTGTGCGAAATATATCTTCTCATATAATAAATTCATTTTAGTTTGTTTTTTAAGATATCAAAATGCAATTATTTGTAATGTTTTGATATCTTTACGCGCTCAAAGAGTGGTTCTTTTATCAAAATTGATATTTGACCCTCTTTTTTCGTTATTACAAATAATAAAAAGTGATTTGAAATGAGCAAATTTACAATTAAAACTCAGAATGTAATTTCCGATAACGGGTTGGAAAAATTTGGTGATAATTATAATATCGATAATCAATCGGAAACACCCGATGCAATAGTTGTTCGTAGTGCATCGCTTCATGATATGAGTTTTCCCGATACTCTTCATTGTATAGCTCGCGCAGGAGCAGGGGTTAACAATATTCCTATTGATAGATGCACTGAAGATGGTATTGTGGTTTTTAATACTCCAGGTGCCAATGCTAATGCAGTAAAAGAGTTAGCCGTAGCTGCACTTCTTTTATCTTCGCGTAAAATAGTAGATGGTGTTAATTGGGTACGCTCACTTGAGGGAGATGATATCTCGAAAGATATAGAGAAGGGGAAATCACAATTTGTGGGACCTGAAATCAGAAATAAGCGACTTGGGATTATTGGTTTGGGTGCTATAGGTGTGATGGTGGCAAATGCTGCGGTAAACATGGATATGAAGGTGTATGGATATGATCCATATATTTCTGTGGAACATGCATGGGGTTTGTCTAGATCAGTGAAAAAAGCGGACGACTTGAATAAATTATTTAGCAAATGCGATTATATTACGCTGCATATTCCTCTTACCGATCAAACAAAGGGTATGCTAAATAGTGAGGTATTTGAGAAAATGAAACCAGGAATGCGTATTCTTAATCTTTCTCGAGGTGGCTTAGTCAATGATAATGATTTGATTGATGCTTTGAATAAAGGATGGGTTAGCACTTATATTACTGATTTTCCGGATGCTAAAATAATCAATGTTCCAGGCGTTATTCCTATTCCTCACCTTGGTGCATCTACTCCCGAAAGCGAAGATAATTGTGCTATAATGGCAGTGATGCAAACAAGTGATTTTTTAGAAAATGGAAACATCAAGAATTCTGTCAATTTTCCTTCATGTGACTTGGGGATACGTATGGCTAAGCATAGGCTTACAATTGCTCATCGAAATATACCCAAGATGTTGGGACAGATTTCTGCTGTACTTTCTGAGCAAGGAGTTAACATCGTTAATATGATTAATAGAAGTCGTGGCAATTATGCTTACACTATGGTGGATCTTGAAAGTGAAATTACTGATGAGAATGTAAAAAGAATAAATGATATTGATGGTGTTATAAGAGTCAGAGTTTTATAATGATAAGGTATTATGATGTAATATAAAATAAATGGGAGAAAACTTATATATCTTGTTTTCTCCCATGTTTATTATTCTTTTATTCTAATTCCTTTGTGTTGTGGTGGCAATGGCACAATGTCTGTTTCACCCTCTATGATGCCTATCTTTTGGTCAATCCAATCTTGCTTTGCTTCCTCTATTCTTTCGCGACTGGTGGCCACAAAATTCCAGTATAAATATCTTTTTTCGGGTAATGCTTCACCACCAAATATATATACTGTGGTGTTAGGCTCCATCTCGAACTGGCATAGCTTGGTGTCTTTAGCTATTAATATTTGTCGGGGTTCGTATCTATTAATATCTGATTTTATAGCACCCTCGAGAATATATAGTCCACTTTCACCAAACAAATCATCACCAATATTTACCACTCCTCCCTCGGTAGATTTCACTTCAATCATGTATAAAGGGGTGTGAACAGGAACAGGGGATTTCTTGCCAAATGCTTCTCCAGCAATTAGCTTAAAGCTCATACCATCTTGCTCCCATGTTGGTATATCATCAGCTTCTACGTGGGTGAAGCTAGGCTCCATCATTTCGAGCTCTTTAGGTAGTGCAACCCATATTTGCATTCCGTGAACAGTTTTTGATTTATTTCTAAGTCGCTCAGGAGTTCTTTCTGAATGTACAATTCCTTTACCCGCAGTCATCCAGTTTACTGCACCTGGTTCTATTTCTACAGCCGATCCTATTGAGTCTTTATGCATTATTGATCCTTCAAACAAAAAGGTGAGTGTAGATAGTCCTATATGTGGATGAGGTCCTACATCGAGGTTCTCGTTTGGTCCTAAATGCTTTGGCCCCATATGGTCTATAAATACAAAAGGTCCTATTGATCGTTTTTGCACAAAGGGTAGTAATCTGCCAACCATAAAGTTGCCTATATCGGCGGCTCTCTCTTCAATAATTAATTCAACATTTGACATATTGCATTAGGTCTATTAAGATTATTATTTATCTTTGCAATGTACTAAATTAAATCATACAGCACAATTAATTTAAAACTATGATAAAAGAAAGCACCGGTTTTTTACCTGAAAAATCTATCTCGCTGGGCACACGACAATTGTTTTATCGTTTATTTAAGCCCGAATCAAAGGTTGTTAAAGGTACATTACTTATTTTGCATGGTATGCAAGAGCATAGTGGTAGGTATGTTGACTTTGCAAAATATGTTTCAGAGAAAGGATATGTTGTACTATGTTATGATCATTTGGGGCATGGTAAGTCTGTGACTGATGAGTCGGAGTTAGGATTTTTTCAGTTGGGAGATCCAGCACAACAATTGGTGGAAGATGCCGAATATATGTTGAGGCACCTTCAGCGAATGTATCCTCGTAGCCCAAGTTTTGTTTTAGGCCATTCAATGGGGTCATTTGTTTTGCGTTTGTTGCTCCAGCAAACCGATGACATGATTGATGGTGCTATTGTGGTTGGCACAGGGGGTGCCAATACGGCTGCATCGTTGGCTTTGCCATTGCTCAGATTGCTGAATAAATGGAAACCGCGCAAAAGAAGTAAGTTCGTAAACTCTATGTTCGAAAATATGAATAATAATAAGTTTAAAAACGAACCTGGCGCCACTTCCACCAGTTGGCTTAGTTTAAGCACTGCTAATCGTGCAGCTTTTGATGCTGATCCACTTAATGGAGTTCCATTTTCTAACAATGGATTTTATGCTTTGCTTACTTTAAATACTAATGCCACTAAGAAAAATTGGATGAAGATGATACATAAAACTCAGCCATTATTGTTTATTAGCGGGCAAAACGATCCTATTGGTAATTTTGGTAAGGGTGTTAGAGGCACAGCAGATAATTTAAGGAAGAATGGTTTTATCGATGTCAAGATAAAGCTATATAAGAATATGAGGCACGAAATATTAAACGAAGACATAAAACATAAGGTTTATGATGATATTATTAAATGGATAACTGAACATAGAAAACTTTAAATGTGTTGTTTAAATATATAAATAGGATTATACATATATGACACAACGACAACTGAATAGATATTTTGAGAGAATTGGATTTAATGGCCATACTACTGGGCCAACACTAGAAACGCTTTGTGTATTGCAGTTGCTACATTCACAAACTTTTCCTTTTGAGAATATAAACCCTCTTCTTGATCTTCCTGTCAATCTTGATTTTGAATCACTGTATAACAAGTTTGTAGATAATGGAAGAGGAGGATATTGTTTCGAGCAAAATATATTCTTTATGAATATTCTTAAAATGCTGGGTTATAAAGTGAGGGGGCTAACTGGGCGGGTTTATGATGGTGATAATATGATTAATCGCCGAACACATATGCTCTTACTGATTAGAATAGATGGACAAAACTATATTTCTGATGTTGGATTTGGTAGTAGAGCACCATCTCAGCCACTATTATTGGAGGTAGATGTGGAACAAGCAACAAAATATGAACTTTTCAGAATAAATAAAAATGGTGAGGGCTATATTCTTCAAACTATGGGGAAGGATAGCTGGCGACCTTTATATCTATTTGATCTTCAAAAACAGTACGATGAAGATTTTGAAGTTGGTAATTGGTACACTTCAACGCACCCTACTTCTAATTTTAGGCACGAGCTTATGGTTTCATTGAAGTGTGTAGATAAGCGATATAGCTTAAATAATAATATTATGACTACTTATTATATTCAAGATGGCATGGATAGGGTAGAGCTGAAGTCGGAGGTAGAGATTGTTGAAGTACTTCGAAATGTGTTTGGCATTAATATGGATAACATATCACTTAATCTTGATTTTTGAAATATATAAATCTTAATAAAAGGAAGCCCCGATTAAAACCAATTAATCGGGGCTTTATAATATCATTGTCTGAAAATTCTATTTATAGATAGCCTTCTTGCCAGCTAATAGTGTGTTTCTCATTAGTGAAACAATAGTCATAGGACCCACACCGCCTGGAACTGGTGTGATATAGCTACACTTTGGTGCTACTTCATCAAAGGCTACATCGCCAGTAAGCTTAAATCCTGATTTGCGCTCAGCATTTGGAACTCGTGTTGTACCCACGTCTATTACCACTGCACCTTCTTTCACCATATCTCCCTTCAAGAACTCTGGAACCCCAAGCGCTGCTATTATAATATCAGCCTCAAGGCATACTTCTTTAATATTGGGTGTGCGGCTGTGGCAAACTGTCACCGTGCAATCGCCAGGATATCCTTTTTGCATCAGTAGATTGGCTACTGGCTTGCCCACAATATTACTTCTACCAAGTACTACACAGTTTTTGCCACTTGTTTCAATTTCATATCTTTTTAGAAGCTCCACAATTCCTGCAGGAGTGGCTGATAGGAAGCAAGGCATACCTAGAGACATACGTCCCACATTAACTGGGTGAAACCCATCAACATCTTTGCGATAATCAATAGCCTCAATCACCTTATCTTCTGATATGTGTTTTGGCAATGGAAGTTGAACAATAAAGCCATCAACATCGTCGTCCTTATTTAATCGATCCACACAAGCCAATATCTCCTCTTCAGTTACATCATTATCATAACGAATAAGAGTAGATTTGAAGCCTACCTCTTCGCAGGTTTTTACTTTGTTGGCAACATATGTCTCGCTACCTCCATCATTACCCACTAACACTGCTGCCAAGTGGGGTGTTTTTCCTCCAGCAGCTTTTATTTCTGCTACTTCTTGTGCTATCTCCTTTTTAATTTGTGCTGATACAGCTTTACCGTCAATTAATTTCATGTCTATATAGTTTAAAATCTATCTTCTTTTGTTTCTTCTACCACCACCTCTTGCAGCATTCATCATAGCGCGCTTGCCACCGCCAGTAGTCATCATGTGCATCATTTTTCTGGTTTCGTCAAATTGTTTGATTAATTTGTTTACCTCTTGAACATCAGTACCACTTCCTCGGGCAATACGAGCACGGCGACTGCCATTTAAGATTTCTGGTCTTTCTCTTTCGGCAGGGGTCATCGAATAAATTATTGCTTCAATGCTTTTGAAAGCATCATCATCAATATCAAGATCTTTTATTTGCTTACCAATACCCGGAATCATAGATGCAAGCTCTTTAAGATTACCCATCTTTTTTACTTGCTGAATCTGAGAAATAAAGTCGTTGAAGTCAAACTGGTTCTTTGCAATTTTCTTTTGCAATCGGCGAGCTTCTTCTTCGTCATATTGTTCTTGTGCTCTCTCCACAAGCGAAACAATATCACCCATACCCAAGATACGGTCGGCCATACGCTCGGGATGGAAAACATCTAGAGCATCTAGCTTTTCACCAGTACCTACAAATTTGATAGGCTTATCAACTACCGAACGAATAGATAGTGCAGCACCACCACGAGTATCACCATCAAGCTTTGTAAGAACAACACCGTTGAAGTTCAACCTGTCGTTAAACTCTTTAGCCGTGTTCACAGCATCTTGTCCCGTCATGGCATCTACCACGAACAATATTTCGTCGGGGTTTACTGCATCTTTAATAGCAGTAATTTCCTTCATCAACACCTCGTCGATAGCAAGACGACCAGCAGTGTCGATAATTATTAAGTCCTTTCCTGTTTGCTTAGCTTGCTTGATAGCATTTTTGGCAATTTCTACAGGATTTTTATTGTCTTCTTCAAAATAAACAGGGACATTTATCTGCTCACCCAGAATTTTAAGTTGCTCAATAGCAGCTGGTCGATATACGTCGCCCGCAACTAAAAGTGGATGACGACCTTTTTTAGATTTAAGCATGTTTGCAAGCTTGCCCGAGAATGTTGTTTTACCCGAACCCTGCAATCCCGACATAAGAATAATAGCTGGCTTACCCGATATATTGATATCTTCAGCCGTTCCTCCCATAAGTGTGGCAAGTTCGTCATGAACAATTTTTACCATCAATTCGTGAGGTTTTACTGCGGTAAGTACATCCTGACCTAGAGCTTTTTGCTTTACTGTTTCAGTAAATTCCTTTGCAGTTTTGTAGTTAACGTCGGCATCAAGCAATGCACGTCTAACATCCTTAAGAGTTTCGGCAACATTAATTTCGGTGATTCGCCCTTCACCTTTTAGTATCTTAAACGACCTTTCGAGTCTATCACTTAAATTTTCAAACATAATTTATTAGTAAGTAGTATTTTCTTTTTTTATTTTGGAAACAAAGATAATTAAAATGAATAAAATGGCAAAGTAAATAACATGCTCACTTTGTGAGTGGTTACTCATCTATGGTACACATTTTAGCCATTAAAATAATTGTTGTAGGTTTTCAATCATTCGCTCTGCATGTCTAGTTTGTTTGATGCATCGGCACGACGTAATATTTCGCTCTTGTATATTGTGGATCTCCTGAAATCGAGCGATGAGGAAGTTGTACTTTCCATCATTAAGTCGAAAGCTGTGTTGGCCCATTTTACTGCCTGCTCCATATCGTCTAGCATCTCGTAGCCCACTGCTATATTGTGAGCTGTTTTAGCTCTATTGTTTTTGTTGCGTTCTCTATTAAAAACTGATTCCCAAATTGGAATAGCTTCTTCCCATTGATGATTTTTGGCATACAAATCGGCTTCTCTCATCTTCGATTTTACAGATGTATAAAGCCATCTATCCTGAAATTCCCAATGTGCCGAAAAAACCTTCGTCATTCTTTCTGCTGCATAAACAGCAAGTTCTTTCATTGCATCCTCTTGCGTAGGCAATATCAGTTCGGCGTATGCTCTGCCATCGCTTATATCGTATCCTTCCCATTTGAGGCTATCGTTAAATTGCACTGCTGGAATTTGCCCATCCATAGTAGGCAAATATACACGAATTACTGATTGAATTTTTCCACTTATATCACCATATATATATCCTTCTTGATGAAAATGATCTGTTCTATTGGTTTGCATTACCAACTTATCTAATGAAATAATGGCATCAACACCGCTTTCGTTTTTCATCTCTATCATCACTTCAGGCTGTAGTGGTTGCTCCAACCAAAAGTTGTTGTCTCTTCTTAGCTGTCTGTCGCTATATAGTACATCATCAAAATATTCCTCTTCGCCCAAAAACTGAGCAAGTGCTTCGGTATAATATATGGCCACGCTATCGGATGAGGCTGTAGTTTTATCGAATTTGTCTTTGCCTAGTTTTTTTATATTGTGTCCTATATCATCTGGTTGTTGTGCTACATTGCTTACAATTAGTACCTTTCTTACTCCTGCGGGAAGTGTTACTTGTGCAGGCTCGCGTGTTTCAATAGTCATGTATCTTATGCCTGCACAACTACCCATAAGTGGCAATAAAAGTAAAACTATATATGCATATATTTTTCTCATAGTGAATTGCTTTTTTAGTTTATAACTCGACTACAAACTTACAAATAATTATTTTGCTTTATAATGTTATGTCTCTCATAATTATAGAAAAGTATTCACATCAATGTATGAAAGCAGTGTGATATCTATTGAAATAAAAGGCCACGTTATTGTATATCAACTAAAGTGATGTATTTTTGTGAGCATAAATAAGATTAAACTAGAACAAGATGATAGATTTTAATAAAGTTCCATCGCCCTGCTATGTAATGGAAGAGCGACTGTTTCGCAATAACTTGCAATTGATTAAATCGGTTAAAGATAGAGCCGGTGTGGATATAATATTAGCCTTTAAGGCATTCGCTTTATGGAAAGCATTCCCCATCGTGAAAGAATATATTGGGTACTCAACTGCTAGCTCGGTAGCCGAAGCACAGTTGGCATACGAAGAGATGGGTAGTAAAGCACATACATACGCACCATCTTATACTGATTATGATTTTACAAAGTTTATGGAGTATAGTAGTCATATCACATTCAATTCATTGTCGCAATTCAATCGTTTTTATCCACAAATAGTTCAATCTGGCAAAGATATAAAATGTGGTATTCGCATCAATCCCGAGTTTTCTGTAGTTGAAACTGATATGTATAATCCTAGTATGCCAGGATCGAGGCTTGGTGTAACCTCAAAAAACATGGGTGACAAACTTCCAGAAGGAGTAACGGGCTTGCACCTGCACAATCTGTGCGAGAACAACTCATACGATTTAGAGAAAACTTTAGAAGCAGTAGAGCAGAAATTTGGACATTTTCTAACGCAAATAGAGTGGCTTAATCTTGGTGGTGGACACTTGATGACTCATAAAGATTATGATGTGGAGCATTTAGTAGTATTGTTGAAAAATTTTAAAGCTAAATATCCTAATCTGCATGTTATACTAGAGCCCGGAAGTGCCTTTGCATGGCAAACAGGAGTATTAGTTTCGGAAGTTGCCGATATTGTAGAAAATGATGGGCATCTTACTGCCATGCTCAATGTGTCGTTTGCTTGTCATATGCCCGATACATTAGAGATGCCATATAAGCCAGCAATACGTGGCGCACATTTTGAACCTGTGGAGGGAAAACCTACATATAAAATGGGAGGAAATAGCTGCCTGAGTGGCGATTTTATGGGCGAGTGGTCGTTTGACAAACCTCTTGAGATTGGCGATAAAATAATATTTGAAGATATGATACACTACACCACGGTAAAAACAACTATGTTTAACGGTGTATCGCACCCAGCCATTGGTTTGTGGACTTTGGATAATGAGTTTGTGTTATATCGTGAGTTTGATTACGAAGATTACAAGAGTAGAATGAGCTAAAGTAATAAGTACAAAACAAATAGCGCTTTAATGTTGTTTATTGATTATTAAAACAGTATTTAATCACTATTAGAATAGAAGTTTAACAGTAAACAAAAATAAAAAACGAACTAATTATGACGTGGATTGTATTTATTATTATTGGAGCATTGGCTGGTTGGCTAGCAGGAAAAATAATGCGAGGAAAAGGTTTTGGACTACTAACTAACATTGTGGTTGGTATTCTTGGAGCATTATTGGGAGGCTGGATTTTTAGTGTTGCAGGTGTATCTGTGAGTGAGGGCTTTTGGGGTAGCCTAATCGTATCGTTGGTTGGTGCTATTATATTTCTATGGCTCATAGCTCTATTCAAAAAATAGTCTTTAAACATTGAAATCAAATAATCGTAAGCAGGTTGGTATATTTTCTGGGTCATTCAATCCAATTCATGTCGGGCATCTAATTTTGGCCAACTATATTAAGGAGTTTACTTATATAGATGAGGTATGGTTGGTGGTAACTCCTCATAATCCTTTGAAAGAGGTGGGCGATTTACTAAAAGATGAGGTTAGGCTGAGTATGGCCAGAATAGCTGTTGAGCAGTATCCAGATATCAAAGTGTCGGATATCGAGTTTGAGTTGCCTAAGCCCTCATATACTATTAATACATTAGATAAACTGTCTTTGGAAAATCCTAATTGTGAGTTTACCCTGATAATAGGTGGTGACAATTGGAATGATTTTCATAGATGGAAAGATTGTCAGAAACTGCTTCAAAACTATAAAGTAATTATATATCCTCGTGCAAATGAGGATATACATATTGAGGAGCAATACAGTGAAAGTGTTGAACTTGTATCTGCTCCTTTGGTTGAGATATCCTCAACCTTTATCAGAAAAAGTATAAAAGACAATAGAGATATGCGTGCATTTGTGCCTAGTGGGGTTTATGATTTTGTTATCAACAATAAATTATATCAATAAATCGAATTTTGTTTTTTTAGGCATGTTTGTTTGATTAGGCGCACCTTTCTCTATAATTTTGTCGTCACAATTAATAATTTTAAAAACAAAAAAAAGAATTATGAAAAAGCTATATTCGTTATTAATGGTATTGGCAATGATTGTTTCATTCTCTGCATGTGGAGATAGCAAACCAGATGATTTGCCTGTGTCAATACAAGCAAGTGCTTTAAAATCTTTAAAACTAGTAGCGTCAGAGGGAGCAGAAACTACACTGGAGTTGACATTCAATAAAAGTGATTTTGCTGCTCTTGAGAAGTATGAAAAGTGGGTGAAGAGTGGTCAGGTTCAAACTTCAACTTATATTCAGTTTGCAAATGTTGCAGAAGGTGTTGAGTTGTCAAATGTAAAGTTATCTTTGGCAAGCAACTCAAAAACTGTGCTAGACCTTGGAACCGTTTCTAATAATGATACTCTTGACGATCTTCCTAATCTCAACTTTTTACAAAATGTAGTGAATGAGGTATCAGGTAGAGGTTCTTCAACTTTAAGATTGACTTTTAAAACCAATAGTACTATCGTTACTCCAGTAGATTTTACAATAAAGCTAGATGCTAAATTTTCATTCTAAAGTTTAGTCTATAAAACTTATTGATAATTAAACCCACATAAAGTTTAGCTTTATGTGGGTTTTTTCTTCTCTTCTTGGTACCTCTTTACGTATATCTACTATCATACATACGACACTGCTCTATACATTTTCTAAATATCCAACGTATTAGATACGTATATCCTTCTACTTCCTTTTTGATTTGTTTCTTTGGTATCATGTCAGCTAAGAATAAGGAGAACTTTAATCTATGGTCCTGTAGAAATAATACAAATAATATCATTGCAAATACATTTATATATGCCTACTAGGTTTATTTTATTAGTTGATAAAATAGTATTATGCCTAATTATTGAGATAAATACTAAAGCATTAACGTATTAACATTTAGCTGACTTAGGAAGAGTAATTATGTTAATATTTTAACATTGCAGGATCGGCTATCGCAAACCACTGTAAATGTGCATCTTACAATGAAGTTGTTTTTACCCACTCGGCGCCGACCACCAATCCCCAGTTGGGG
>CAYTQG010000067.1:0-12943 GCA_964439965.1 uncultured Proteiniphilum sp. | reverse complement strand
AAGATGATGGCTATATCCTTATTGATGAGATAACAATTGAATAGAGAATAATAAAACAATGATAAAATAAAAAGTCCCAAGAGTAGTTTAAAGCTCTTGGGACTTTTTGGATATTCTAGTCTGTATGACTAACTAGTATCTTACTTTATAATTTTACCACCCATTGGCAATACATTTTTTCCTGCCAAATCGTTGATGATAATGCCTGCCATCATATACCATGCTGCAAATGCACAAATAATAAGATCGATTGCTGCCACTGCTTTAAGTGCCGGGAAATAGAAATGCTCAAGCACCAAAAGGATAAAACCAATCAGAAGGGTAGCAAACGTAAATGTCATAGCCTTATGAACTCGTAGCGATGCCACAAACATTATAGCTGTGTATAAAGTCCAACCTAATAGATAAAAACCTAAATCGCTAGTAGCCGATGGATAAATACCATAATGATTAAATAGCTTGATAATGCTTAGCCCAATCCAGAAAGCACCATACGATACAAAGGCACTGTAGCCAAAGTTATTGCCCATCTTTTGCTCCTGAAAGCCTGCAATCATCTGTGCAAGTCCACCAAATATGATACCCATAGCAATTACAGGGCCCCAATCAAGAAAACCAAGGTTATGAACCTGAAGTAAGAATGTAGTCATTCCAAAACCCGCTAATCCTACAACTGCGGGATTTCCATTTTTCATTTGTTTCAAAAAATTAATAGTGTTAATAATTCGCCGCAAAAATAATCATTATAATTGTCATTCTTGCACCCTCATATACAATTATTTTTCACACCAACGTTTTGTGCAACAAAACATTAGTAGCAATTGTTATACACAATGGTTTAAATTGTATAAATGTTTTCTTTACAGTCTTGATATATTTATTCTGTAACTAAAAAAGGCAATAAGCTTACATATTGAAAGATTTTTCAAAGAAAATGATATAAATATTTTGTCAGTTCAAATATTTAGTTTTTCTTTGCAGGTGTAATAATACAAAAAGCTAACAAAGCGTAAGATATGAATTATAATAATATTGATATTCTACTAGTCCTTTCTATTCTTCTTCTGGTTAAAATCGGCGGGTGAGATTGGCATATCAATATTTGAACAATATAAAAACGAAATAAGATAACCTTTCTCACCAAGTTGAGAAAGGTTTTTCTTTTTAATAAAACTGAGAAATAAAAATAGTTATGGAAAGAGTTTATGTTTTCGATACCACGTTGCGTGATGGTGAGCAAGTGCCAGGATGTCAATTGAATACAATTGAGAAAATTCAGATTGCAAAAGAGCTTGAATTGCTCGGAGTGGATGTTATCGAGGCTGGTTTCCCAATTTCAAGCCCTGGGGATTTCAATTCTATTGTAGAAATATCAAAAGCCGTTACATGGCCTACCATTTGTGCCCTCACTCGTGCAGTTGAAAAAGATATCGAAGTTGCAGCCGAATCACTCAAGTATGCAAAGCGTAAAAGAATTCACACAGGTATCGGAACATCAGATTCGCACATCAAATATAAATTCAATTCAAATCGCGAAGAAATAATTGAGCGTGCAGTAAAGGCGGTTAAATATGCTCGTCGTTTTGTAGATGATGTTGAGTTTTATGCCGAAGATGCTGGTCGCACCGATAATGAATATCTTGCGCGTGTGGTGCAAGCAGTCGTTAATGCTGGTGCAACAGTTGTAAACATTCCAGATACTACGGGCTATTGTTTTCCTCACGAATATGGAGCTAAAATTAAATATTTAGTTGATAATGTGGATATGAAGAATGCTATCCTATCCACTCACTGCCACCAAGACTTGGGCATGGCTACTGCCAATACTCTTTCTGGTGTATTAAATGGTGCCCGTCAAGTAGAGGTAACCATCAATGGTATTGGCGAACGTGCCGGAAATACATCTCTTGAGGAGGTGGTGATGGCACTTAAAAGCCACAAAGAACTCGGATTTGACACCAATATTAATACCACAAAAATATATTCTACTAGTCGCCTTGTATCTACAATGATGAATATGCCAGTTCAGCCCAATAAGGCTATCGTTGGTCGCAATGCTTTTGCCCACTCTTCTGGTATTCACCAAGATGGTGTTCTTAAAAATGTTGAGACATATGAAATCATAGATCCAAAAGATGTAGGAATAGATGAAAACTCTATTGTGCTAACTGCCCGCAGCGGACGAGCTGCACTTAAGAGCAGACTTGCATTATTAGGTGTGGAAACCGACGAGAAGGAGTTGGATGAGGTTTATCAAAAGTTCCTTGACTTAGCAGATCAAAAGAAAGATATCAAAGACGAAGACATACTTAAACTGGTAGGAAGAGAATCTTCAAAGCGTCGCATCAAGATAGATTATTTGCAAGTAACTTGTGGTATAGGACTTAGACATGTTGCAAGCCTTGGTTTAAATATAGCAGGCGAGCATTTCGAAGCCTCAGCCACTGGCAACGGACCTGTGGATGCAGCAATAAAAGCTGTGAAGAAGATAATAAGTCGCGACACCACAATCCAAGAGTTTCTTATTCAAGCCATCAATCGCGGTAGCGATGATGTAGGCAAGGTGCATATGCAAGTGGAGCACAATGGTATGCTATACTACGGCTTCTCAGCCAATACCGATATAGTTTCAGCTTCAGTTGAAGCATTTATAGATGCGGTAAACAAGTTTGTAGAATAACTAAATAATCAATAGAAAACGGATCAATAATTATATGAGCACATTTATAAATACACAGCAATCAGAAAAAAAAGGGAAAACCCTTTTCGACAAAGTATGGGACGCACACGTAGTAACCACGGTCAAAGATGGTCCCACTCAGTTGTATATCGATAGACACTTATGTCACGAAGTTACCAGTCCGCAAGCCTTTGCAGGATTGAGAAAGAGAGGTATAGAAGTGTTTCGCCCCGAGCAAACTACGCTTACAGCCGACCACAATATACCCACTATGCATCAAGACAAGCCTATCCGTGATGAGGTATCAAGATTTCAGGTGGATACGTTAGCCAAAAATGCTAAAGATTTTGGTCTTACCTACTACGGGCTTAAGAATACTAAGAATGGTATTGTACACGTGATAGGTCCCGAAAATGGATACACACAGCCAGGTATGACTATCGTTTGCGGCGACAGCCACACCTCTACTCACGGAGCATTTGGAGCAATAGCTTTCGGAATTGGTACTAGCGAGGTTGAAATGGTTCTTTCATCGCAATGTATTTTGCAAACTCGCCCCAAAACTATGCGTATCAATTTTGAGGGTAAGCTCAACGAAGGTGTAAGCTCAAAAGATATGGCACTATATATGATATGGAAGCTTACCACAGGTGGCGCCACAGGGTATTTTGTGGAGTATGCTGGCGAGGCTATTCGCAATCTTACCATGGAAGAGCGTATGACGCTTTGCAACCTTAGTATCGAAATGGGTGCACGTGGCGGATTAATAGCTCCCGATGAAACAACTTTCAACTATGTAAAGGAACGCGAGTTTGCACCCAAAGGTGAAAAGTGGGATCAAGCTATTGCTTATTGGAAAACTTTAAAGTCGGATGATGACGCTGTTTTCGATAAAGAGATAACATTTGATGCAGCCGATATCAAGCAAATGATAACATATGGCACAAACCCAGGAATGGGAATGCCAATTGATGATACTATACCCACTTTAGATCAGATTGGTGAGTCAGGAAAAATATCTTTCGAGAAGTCACTGCAATATATGGGCTTCAATCCAGGCGAGAAATTGGAAGGAAAGCATGTTGATTATGTATTCTTAGGTAGCTGCACTAACGGCCGAATAGAGGACTTCCGAATCTTTACCGACTATGTGAAAGGTAAAAAGAAAGCCGACAATATCACAGCATGGCTAGTTCCGGGTAGTTGGCAAGTGCGTAAGCAAATCAAAGAAGAAGGCTTGGATAAGATACTTGCCGAGTCGGGTTTCGAACTACGCGAACCGGGTTGTTCTGCTTGCCTTGCAATGAATGATGATAAGGTGCCAGCAGGAATGTATGCAGTATCTACATCCAATCGTAACTTCGAAGGACGTCAAGGACAAGGTGCACGCACCATACTTGCCAGTCCACTTGTTGCAGCTGCAGCCGCAGTTAATGGAAAAATTACTATTCCCTGAACATTTCAATCACAATTCAAGTTATAAAAACTTGCTCTTTATATATGTAAATAATAATGAGCCACAAAGAATAAAACTTTCATGGAGAAATTCAAAACAATAACATCAACATACGTCCCATTACCAATTGAAAATGTGGACACCGATCAAATTATTCCTGCACGTTTCTTAAAGGCAACTACCCGCGAGGGATTTGGAGATAATCTATTTGCCGACTGGAGATATAATAAAGATGGAAGCCCCAAAGCCGATTTTATATTAAATAACCCCACATATAGCGGCGAAGTGCTAGTGGCGGGCAAAAACTTTGGTAGTGGTAGCAGTCGCGAGCATGCTGCATGGGCCATTGGCGGATATGGTTTCCGTGTGGTTGTATCAAGCTTCTTTGCAGATATTTTCCGCAACAATGCACTCAATAATGGTATATTGCCCGTTGTCGTTAGCGAGCAATTTCTGAAAGAGTTGTTTGCCTCGTGTGATAAGGATGCACAATCCACTGTTACTGTAAATCTGGTAGAGCAAACCATCACCAATAATGCAACAGGCAATAGCGAAACATTCGAAATAAACCCCTACAAAAAGGAATGCTTACTGAAAGGACTTGACGACATCGACTTTTTGTTATCCAACAAGGATAAGATTGAAGAGTATGAACGCAATCGTGCCTACACATACTAGTATATAGATAAAGAATAACTTTTACAACAACCCTGCTTTGAAGAAATTGAAGATAATAGAAATAATGGACACCACCCTTCGCGATGGCGAGCAAACATCGGGTGTATCTTTTGCAGCGCAAGAGAAACTCAGTGTATTGCGTCTTCTGCTCGAAGATTTGAAAGTTGACAGGGTAGAGGTAGCCTCAGCGCGAGTGTCCGAAGGCGAGTTTCACTCGGTACGCCGAATGGCCAAGTGGGCTGAGAAAAATGGATATATTGATCGAATCGAAGTACTAGGCTTTGTTGACAAAGGTGCATCACTTCAATGGATAGCCGATGCTGGTTGTAAAGTAATAAATCTGCTTTGCAAAGGATCGCGCAAGCATTGCAAGTATCAATTGCGTAAAACGGCCGAAGAGCATATTGCCGATATAAAAGAGACGGTGGCTACGGCTACTCGAATGGGAATTAAAGTAAATATATATCTTGAGGACTGGTCGAATGGGATGCGTAATTCGCGCGATTATGTTTTTCAGATGCTTGATGAGCTACAGCACGAACCCATAGTTCGCTTTATGCTTCCTGACACCTTGGGTATTCTTAATCCCGACGAAGCCTTCGAGTTCTGCTCTCTTGTGATAGAACGATATCCAAACCTTCATTTCGATTTTCATGCCCACAACGATTACGACCTTGCCACGGCCAATGTTTTCGAAGCCATCAAGGCGGGAGTCAACGGCGTGCACGTAACTGTCAATGGACTTGGCGAGCGGGCAGGCAATGTGCCCCTTACCAGTGTAGTAGCGCTAGTGCACGACCATATGAATGATGTGCAAACCAATATTGATGAGGCAAAGCTATACAATGTAAGTAAGGTTATAGAGAGTTATTCAGGTGTTCGCATCCCAAATAATAAGCCCGTAATTGGTGATAACGTGTTCACTCAAGTAGCAGGTGTGCACGCCGATGGAGATAAGAAAAAAAACCTATACTTCAGCGAGCTGATGCCCGAACGCTTTGGTCGCTTTCGCGAATATGCGTTAGGCAAAAATGCAGGTCGCTCCAATATAGTTAAAAACCTAGAGGCATTAGGCATCGAGCTTGACGATGAGTCCACACTAAAAGTAACAAAGCGCATCATAGAGCTTGGCGATAAAAAAGAGCTTGTTACCCTTGACGAACTTCCATACATCGTTTCGGATGTTCTCAAAAATGGATCAGAAAATCAAGATATCGAAATGCTCAACTACTCAATGAGCCTTGCCGATGGATTGCGACCCACCGCAACAGTCAAAATTTCTATTAAAGGTGAGATTTATCAAGAAACATCAGCTGGTGAAGGACAGTACCACGCCTTTTCGAAAGCTATGTACAAAATATATAGAAAGCTAAACAAGCCCACGCCAGAACTTATAGACTATGTAGTAGTTATTCCACCCGGTGGCAAAACTAACGCCTATGTGCAAGCAGTAATCACTTGGAAGTTCGATGGCAAAGTGTTTAAAACACGTGCGTTGGACATAGACCAAACGGTGGCTGCTATCAAAGCAACAATGAAGATGCTAAACTTGATAGAAAGTGGAAATATACCAAACTACGCTAGTTATTAGCTTTTAGCAAAAAGAAATCAACAATCAGAAATCAATAATCATAAAATGAAAGAGCTTAATATTGCCGTACTTCCTGGAGATGGCATTGGACCAGAGATAATGACCCAAGCACTGAATGTAACTAAAGCAATTTGCAACAGGTTTGGGCATAAACTAACTTACAAAGAGGGGCTAACGGGTGCCGTAGCTATCGACACTGTTGGCGATCCTTATCCCGACGAAACTCACCAATTATGCATGAGCAGTGATGCTGTTTTGTTTGGTGCTATCGGTCATCCAAAGTTTGACAACGACCCCAACGCCAAGGTGCGCCCCGAGCAAGGATTGCTACGCATGCGAAAAATGTTGGGACTATATGGCAATATTCGCCCCGTGATGACATTCCCATCACTACTACATAAATCGCCCCTACGTGCCGACTTGGTAGAAGGTGCCGACTTTATGTGTATTCGTGAGCTTACTGGAGGCATGTATTTTGGTCGCCCACAAGGCCGTAGCGAAGATGGCAACACCGCCTACGATACATGTGTTTACACTCGCGAAGAGATAGAGCGCATTCTGCACCTTGCCTATAAGTTTGCAGGACAAAGAAATAAAAAAGTAACCGTGGTTGACAAAGCCAACGTAATAGCCACATCTCGCCTATGGCGACAAATAGCGCAAGAGATAGCACCACAATATCCCGATATCGAAACCGAATATATGTTTGTTGACAATGCTGCAATGCGCATCATCCAATGGCCCAAGAGCTTTGATGTACTGGTTACCGAAAATCTTTTTGGTGACATCCTCACAGATGAGGCTTCAGTTATCACAGGCTCTTTAGGATTACTACCCTCGGCCTCGGTAGGCCTACACACTTCGCTTTTCGAACCCATCCATGGTTCGTATCCACAAGCGGCAGGCAAAAACATAGCCAATCCCGTTGCCATGATTCTTTCGGCAGCACTTATGTTTGAATATGCATTCGAAATGATGGATGAGGGAGCGTTAATCCGTGAAGCAGTAAATGCAAGCCTCGAAGCGGGAATCGTAACAGAAGATATTGCCGAAGGTGGCAAAGCCTACTCTACAAGCGATGTAGGCGAGTGGATTGTAAAATATATAGAGAAAAAATAATGAGTAACGTTAACAATACAAATAAAGACAAACTAAACCTAGGTGCCGATGCATGGAAGTTGCGCAGTGCCACCTCCACACAGGGTAGGCGCATGGCTGGTGCTCGCGCACTATGGCATGCCAATGGTATGACTCGCGAACAAATGGGAAAACCAATTATTGCAATTGTAAACTCGTTCACACAATTTGTACCTGGCCACGTTCATCTTCACGAAATAGGACAACTAGTAAAAAAAGAGATAGAAAAGTTAGGCTGCTTTGCTGCCGAGTTCAACACCATTGCGGTTGACGATGGCATAGCCATGGGCCACGACGGTATGCTATATTCATTGCCATCGCGCGATTTGATTGCCGACTCGGTAGAGTATATGGTTAATGCCCACAAGGCAGATGCTATGGTATGCATTAGCAATTGCGATAAAATAACGCCAGGGATGCAAATGGCAGCTATGAGACTTAATATACCCACAATATTTGTGTCGGGTGGTCCCATGGAGGCAGGCAATGTGGATGGCGAACAAGTGGACCTAATAGATGCAATGATTGAAGCAGCCGACGATAATGTTTCGGACGAGCGAGTGGCACAGCTAGAAGTGTCAGCTTGTCCCACCTGCGGATCGTGCTCAGGTATGTTCACAGCCAATTCAATGAACTGCCTCAATGAAGCCATAGGCTTGGCATTGCCTGGCAATGGAACCATAGTAGCCACTCATGCCAATCGTAAGGAACTATTTATAAAAGCAGCACATCAGATTGTTGAAAACGCCAATAAATACTATTTCCAAGGCGACGAAACCGTATTGCCCAGAAATATTGCCACACGCCAAGCATTTATGAATGCTATGACGCTTGATATTGCTATGGGTGGCTCCACAAACACTATTCTGCATATTTTGGCTATTGCCAACGAGGGTGGGGTTGACTTTACAATGGATGACATGGACCAACTTTCGCGCCGTGTGCCTTGCTTATGTATGGTGGCACCCAACACTAAGGATTATCATATACAAGATGTGAATCGTGCTGGTGGTATTCTCGGAATTTTAAATGAATTAGCCAAGGGCGGACTTATCGATACCTCTGTTTATCGTGCCGATGGATTGAGACTTTCGGAAGCCCTTGCTAAATATGATATAACTGTTGACAACCCCACACCCGAAGCCGTATCTATCTATTCTTCAGCTCCGGGCAATCGTCGCAATATTGTAATGGCATCTCAGGATGCACAATATAAAACTCTCGATAGCGATCGCACCAATGGATGTATCCGCAGTATGGAAAATGCCTATACCAAAGATGGTGGCTTGGCTATACTAAAAGGAAATATTGCTGAAAATGGATGCGTGGTGAAAACAGCGGGTGTTGACGAAAGCATATGGACTTTCTCTGGTCGCGCACGTGTGTTCCACTCTCAAGATACCGCTTGCGATGCTATACTTAGAGGCGATATTGAGGCAGGCGATGTGGTAGTGATAGCATACGAAGGACCCAAAGGAGGACCCGGAATGCAAGAGATGCTATACCCCACATCATATATTAAAGCAAAACACCTTGGCAAAGAGTGCGCACTGATTACTGATGGACGCTTTTCGGGTGGTACCTCAGGACTATCAATTGGCCATATATCGCCCGAAGCTGCTGCTGGCGGCAATATAGCACTTATACGTGATAATGATATTATAGAAATAAACATCCCCGAGCGTAGCATCAAGCTAATGATTCCGGATGATGTGATGGCACAGCGACGAAAAGAAGAGGAGGCACGCGGAGCAGAGGCATTTACGCCAAATCGCGACCGACAAGTATCAAAAGCACTGCGCACATATGCTGCATTTGTAAGCTCAGCCGATCAAGGTGCTATAAGATTAATATAAAAAACAAAAACCAAAATATTTGCCAGCTGCTTGTTTCAAGATGTTGATAGCATAAAGTAAATGGCAATTCAAACAATTCAAAAAGTATGAAAGAAGAACAAAACAATCCAATGATTTCTGGTAGCGAAGCCCTCATACGCTCATTGCTTACAGAGGGGGTAGATACCATGTTTGGGTATCCTGGCGGGGCAATCATGCCAGTGTTTGATGCCTTGTATGATCACAGAGATAAAATAAAGCACGTCTTGGTTCGTCACGAGCAGGCAGCTGTTCATGCAGCTCAAGGATACGCACGTGTGTCGCAAAAGGTTGGGGTTGCGTTAGTTACTTCTGGACCTGGTGCCACCAACGCCATCACAGGCCTTACCGATGCTATGATGGATAGCACCCCGCTAGTAGTTATTTCGGGACAAGTTGCGTCGGGATTGCTTGGCTCAGATGCTTTTCAAGAAGCAGATGTGATAGGCATCACACAGCCCGTAACCAAATGGGCATATCAGGTGCGCCGTGTTGAGGATATTCCGTGGGCTATCTCTCGCGCTTTCTATATTGCTCGTTCTGGTCGCCCAGGCCCCGTGGTTATCGATATCGCAAAAGATGCTCAAGTAAATAGCTGCGAATATAAATACAACAAAACCACCTTCTTGCGTAGCTACTATCCAGTGCCCGATCCTGATAAGAGTCGTATCGAGCAGGCAGCCGAAATTATTAATCAAGCTAAGAAGCCCTTTGCACTTGTGGGGCAGGGAGTAGTATTAGCCAAAGCTGAGCAAGAACTTAAAGAGTTTCTAGAAAAGGCAGGTATCCCATTTGCTTCTACACTGCTAGGCCTCTCGGCTATGAATACTGATCACCCACTCAACACCGGAATGCTGGGTATGCATGGCAATATTGGGCCCAACATGAACACAAATGCTTGCGATGTGTTGATTGCAATAGGTATGAGATTTGACGACCGTGTGACGAGCAATCTTTCCTCTTATGCAAAGCAGGCCAAGGTGATACACTTTGATATCGATCCTGCCGAAATGGATAAGAATGTGAAGACTACGGTGAAGGTGCTTGGCGATGCTAAAGTAACACTACCGATGATTACCGAAATGATTGCAGACAACACACACGATGAGTGGATGCAAACATTTAGATATTACGATAAGATTGAGAATGATAAAGTAGTGCAAGCCGAATTGTTCCCTACTAATGGCGGACAAATAAAAATGGGCGAGGTGGTGAATAAGGTAACCGAAGCCACAGGCAATAAAGCAATATGTGTAACCGACGTAGGCCAACACCAGATGATTAGTAGCCGCTACTTTAAGTTTACGCAATCGCGAAGCCTTGTTACATCGGGCGGATTAGGCACTATGGGCTTTGGATTGCCCGCAGCTATAGGTGCAAAATATGGAGCACCCGACAGAACAGTTTGCCTATTTGTGGGCGATGGTGGTTTGCAAATGACGATGCACGAATACGGAACCATAATGGAATCGGGTGTGGATGTAAAAATAATTTTGCTGAACAACAACTATCTAGGCATGGTGCGCCAATGGCAAGAGTTGTTCTTCGATGAGCGATATTCAGAAACTCACCTCAAGAACCCAGATTTTGTAAAAGTTGCAGATGCATATGATATAAAAGGACGCAAAGTAACTGAGCGTGCCGAGCTAGATGAGGCAATAGCCGAGATGCTTAGCCACGATGGTAGCTATCTGCTAGAGGTGGTGGTAGAAACTAAAGGTATGGTTTATCCTATGGTGCCAGCAGGCGGCAGCGTTACAGATGTGCTTGTGGCAAAAGGCGAAACAGTGTAATAGACGACTGGATAGAATTTTACTCATTACTAAAAAACTCAAGAATATGAACAATAAAACATTATATACAATAACCATTTTCTCGGAAAATGCTGTAGGAGTTCTAAATCAGATTACTACTATCTTCACTCGTCGCCAACTCAATATCGAAACCCTATCCGTATCGCCATCGGCACTCAAGGGGATTCATAAATTCACAATCACCACATTTGCAGATGATGAGTCGGTGGCCAAAAAGCTGGTTCGACAAATAGATAAGCGAGTGGATGTGCTAAAAGCATTTTACAACACTGATGAGGATTTGGTGCATCAAGAATTGGCCCTCTACAAGCTATCAACAGAAAAAGTGATGGAGCACAGCTCGGTTGAGTATCTCATCCGTAAGTATAATATACGTGTGCTCGAAATTACTAAAGACAATATCGTGTTTTTGAAAGCCGGGCACTATGCCGAAACTCAGGGCCTCTTTGAAGAGCTTGCCGAAAAGATAGGCGTATTGCAATTTGTGCGCTCGGGACGTATCGCCATCACTAAATCTAAAATAGAGCGATTGAGCGATATATTGCAGCAGCGCGAGGCACTAAAGGGCATGATGGATTAAGAACAACAATAAACAAGAATATAAATTTATAAATAGCCGAACATACTTGTCGGCACAAAACAACTAATAAAAAATATGGCAAAAATGAATTTTGGCGGTGTAGAAGAAAATGTAGTTACCCGCGATGAATTTCCATTGAGCAAAGCTCAGGAAGTATTGAAAGATGAAATAGTTGCAGTAATAGGATATGGTGTTCAAGGTCCTGGTCAATCGCTAAACTTGCGCGACAATGGATTTAATGTAATCATCGGTCAGCGTAAGGATAGCCCCACTTGGGACAAAGCTGTGGCTGATGGATGGGTGCCAGGCGAAACACTTTTCGAAATTGAAGAGGCTTGCGAGCGTGGTACTATAATTCAGTATCTGCTTTCGGATGCGGCTCAAATTCAACTTTGGGATACTGTAAAGAAACACCTTACTCCAGGCAAAGCTCTTTATTTCTCTCACGGTTTCGGAATCACATACAAAGAGCGCACAGGTATCATTCCTCCTGCCGATGTGGATGTGATTTTGGTTGCACCTAAAGGATCGGGCACTAGCCTTCGTCGTATGTTCCTAGAGGGACGTGGACTAAACTCAAGTTATGCCATCTTCCAAGATGCTACGGGCAATGCCTTCAATCGTGTTGTAGCATTGGGCATTGGTGTGGGTTCGGGATATCTTTTCGAAACTGATTTCAAACGTGAAGTTTATTCAGACCTTACTGGCGAGCGTGGCACACTAATGGGTGCTATCCAGGGATTGATGCTTGCACAGTATGAAGTGTTGCGCGAAAATGGACATAGCCCATCTGAAGCGTTCAACGAAACAGTTGAAGAACTTACACAATCGCTTATGCCTTTGTTTGCCGAAAACGGAATGGACTGGATGTATGCCAACTGCTCTACCACCGCTCAGCGTGGTGCATTAGATTGGATGGGACCATTTCATGATGCTACAAAGCCAGTTTTCGAAAAGCTATATAAAGAGGTAGCAAGCGGAAACGAAGCACAACGCTCTATTGATAGCAACTCGCAAGCAGACTATCGCGAAAAACTTGAAGAGGAGCTAAAAGCTTTGAGAGAAAGCGAAATGTGGCAAACTGGTGCTGTGGTACGCAAATTGCGTCCTGAGAATAACTAGTTATATTGGCG
>CAYTQG010000066.1:0-13212 GCA_964439965.1 uncultured Proteiniphilum sp. | reverse complement strand
ATTAAAGCCTTGAGCTCAGTTATTGATGCTCAAGGCTTTTTTTGTTTATATGAATTTGAATAAACTTGTTTTCACGCTATAATACTTCTTTAGTGGATTACTTTAATGTTGTCCTCCAATGATACTTCCATGTTGTAGTTTCTATATATACAAACACTTAATTTACCGATTAAACATGATAATACTTAGCCTATATATATCTAATAAGGCTGCGTATAACAAGACGTGTCGCAATAAATCATATGATGATTAAGATAGAGATAATATAAAAAGCATATTGTATAAATCAAATAAGCATTTGAAGTGTAGAAGCTATATCTCTAACCTTATCTGACTACATGAACTCTCTGATGTTCGATATTACTTTGTTTCGCTCTTATTAATCGTAGAAGATCTATATTCAATAGACTGTAGTTTAAAACTCTTGCCTCTTTAATATAATGTGCTATTCTTATTATGCAGCTTAGGCCTTAATACTTATGGTATTAGATAACTATAGTAGAGGTGTGATATAGATGACTATTATTCATTAACTGACTTCTTTATCAATGGTGGTATGTGTTTATATTGCTTGATTAAGTGCTGCTTTATTTACTTTCGATATCCTCTTTGGAATCTTATTTTTGATAGATGTTGTACGAGTAATTATGCGTAATCTAATATATAGGTCAATTACTAATTCTTGCTTTTAATCCGATCAGTACATGCTAGTACAACCTGACACATAGTACAACTTAATATAAGGTAGAACAACCCAATATAGTGCATCTAGTATTCTTTTGCGAGATCATTATTAGAATATCATTCAACTGATATTTATTCTATTGATAATTAGATAATAAAAAAGCTGGTTATTGAATTACTACAATAACCAGCTGTATATATTCGATTCTATATTAAAAGATACTCAGTGTATATTTAGAATGAGCTATAAATAATCTCAAGTCTTAGTTTATCTTTTTCATTACTTAGCATTGTTGCTGATGGCTTCATTTGATTATAAACTGCAGTAGCAACTGTCGATCCACTAGAATAAATAGACTGACCAGTAGTACTGTAAGAAACATCAACAGGAATTAATTGAAAAGACTGATCAAGAGAAATGCTGTTGTCTTTTTGGTGCTCCTTGTTATAATAATTCACAAGTGCTGAAATATTACCAAAACTATATGTTTGTGAGCTAGTGCTGTAAGATGCAATAAAACTTGTCACATTGTTAGGTAATCTACCCTCTTCAAAGAATGTTTTAATTGAATCAGTATGCACAAGTAGTAGGTTCTCCGGTGGACTTAGTTTAATTCTCTCATCCTTGTCAGGATTTGGAATTGCGTGAACAACAAATCTAGCTTGATTTAGAGCACTTGAAGACAGTTGCCCCGAAATACCTGAAATAGGGATAGTAATCTCAGTGTTAACACCAGCCGGGCTCTTTACAAAAGTTCCTTCATTGTTAGGTTGAAGTATCTGATCATTTTTGTTACTTACACGATTAATTTGTGTAACCTCTGGCGTAATGTTCAGTCTCCACTCTGTAGTTCTTGTTGTATCTGTTTTTTCAGATGATCCCTTTTCATCAAGATAGTTGTAATGAACAACCAATGATGTAAGATTCACATTCAAAATAGTGCTACTGCCGAAGTTGGTAGTAACGTACAATCCAGGAAATAAATCTCTGAACGTTTCAGTATCCTTTAATGCACCATGATTAGGTTTTTTATATTCATCAAGGAATAGTTGACCAATTTCGTTAGGAATGGGAGTATTGATTTCGTAAACCTTAATCTCCTCAGTAGATGTGCCAGAGTAGTAAGTTTCGGTACGGTAAGTATTATTTTTTCCTGTAAACGTTTTTACTCCCAAAGGTTTACTCATATCTGCAAATGCCTCTGGAGCAAAGTTTGTATATCTATTACCCTTAGGTAGCTCTTTGTTTACACTATACACTGCCAACTGCATAGGAGCAAGCGAGTCACCAATCATAGAAGTATATGAAACAGTTAGTCGCACCGAATCTATCTTTGCATCCTTTTTAAACTCCATAGTTTCAGGATAGTAGAATTCACCAATATAGTCCGATTGTATAGTACCGAATAAAGGATCTATATATTCACCTAAAATAGGATATTTAGTTTTAGAATATACAGAGTCCACCTGTACTGTTTTCGACGATAAATATAAAGTATCCGTCCCAACTAACACTCTGTCATTTTCGGGTTGTATCGTAAAGCCAACCTTATCAAGAGTATCATTACATGAGATAAATATTGTCATTATTGCTACAGATAGTAGCATGAATAGGTTACGTAGTTTCATTTGATTCATATAATATAAGAATGCAAATATCTAAAAAAATATGATACAAAAAAAGCCCTATTCGGGCTTTCTTTCTTATTTTATAGATAATTGTATAAGATGGATTTATATCTTATAATTGTATTATAAATCACTCATCAATTTTTTTGTAAAACTCGTCAACTTTATCAACTTTCTCTTCAAAGTTTTCGGTATAGCTCAAGCTGGGGATATTTTTGTCACTGATATATTTAGCAACTTCTGGATTGATATTCTCGCTAGCATAAATTACACCATCAGAGTAATCAATAGCAAGCTTGTTTAATTCAACGTAATCAATTTCGCCACGTGCCTTAATAGTTTCAATCTCAGCATCTCCTATGGTATCAAAGCGTAGCTTCTCTGCGAAGTTATCTTTAAATGGTTTCTTAAAGTCCTCATCATAAACAGAGTAAACAACCTTTGTATTCTTGAAACAAGGATCGTCTTTATACCCTTTTTTAATATAAAGCGGTGCCAAAGCCGAGAACCAACCATGGCAATGAATAATATCAGGAACCCATCTCAATTTCTTAATGGTCTCCATCACACCACGAATAAAGAAAATACTTCTCTCCTCATTATCATCATATTCTTCGCCGTTAGCGTCGGCCAAGACTTCACGATTTTCGAAATAATCTTCATTATCGATAAAATAAACCTGCATTCTTGCAGATTGTATAGATGCAACTTTTATAATAAGTGAATGATCAGTGTCGTCAATGATTAGGTTCATTCCCGAAAGTCTGATGACTTCGTGGAGTTGATTGCGTCTTTCGTTTATGCTCCCATATTTAGGCATAAAAGTTCGTATTTCATGTCCTTTTTCTTGGATAGCTTGAGGTAAATGTCTTGAAATATTTGAAATCTCAGTTTCCGGTAAGTACGGAAGGATTTCCTGAGTAATGTACAGAATTTTTTTTTGGCTCATTTTATTATAAACTTTGTTTATTACAAAGATAATAAAAAAAAATGTGATATAAGCAAGTATTTTATTGGTTTTGTCTTGTTTTCAGATTATTAGCTATAAATATGGTAAAAGTAAAGTCTTTTTCTGGCACAGATTTATTATTTAAGTTTTTTATCTCGCAGAAATTGTGTTGCTTTGCACTTCCTATTTTTTGATCTTGGAGCTATAATATCTAATAAGCAATCCAATGAGTCATAATTTAGGACTTACGTTTAAGAGTTATCAGAGTGTATTCAAATAAGCATATTACTAAAATAAGTCTGCCAATACTATTCAGTCTCCTTGCGCAGAACATCATACAAGTAATCGACACCGCCTTTCTGGGTAGAGTGGGCGAGGTAGAGCTTGGTGCATCCGCATTGGCAGGTATTGTCTATATTGCAATCTACACCATAGGCTTTGGTTTTAGTATGGGTTCGCAGATATTGATAGGTCGACGCAATGGCGAGAAAAACTATCATCAAATCGGCGAAATTGTTATTCAAGGGATACTATTCTTACTAATCCCCGCTACTTTGCTAATCATAGCCTTCAAGTTTGGATTAACAAACCTTTTACTCGGCATCTTCAAGTCCGACAATATAAGCGCCGCTGTAGCCGATTATCTCGACTGGCGCGTATTTGGATTTATATTTGCATTCACCAATAGCTCATTCAGAGCATTCTACATAGGTGTAGCACGAACCAAAGTGCTAATGACAAGTTCCATTGTGATGGCCATTATCAATGTGGTGTTAGATTATGGATTGATATTCGGACACCTTGGCCTCCCCGAAATGGGTATCTCAGGAGCAGCATTAGCCTCAGTAATAGCCGAGGCAAGCTCCACAATCTTCTTTATTTTATACACAAGATTTAAAATAGACCTCAAGAAATATGGCTTCAACCATATCAGTTTCAACTGGTCGGTAATAAAACGAGTACTCAACATCTCCATCTACATGATGATGCAGTATATGCTCTCGATCGTTACCTGGATGATGTTTTTTGTATTTATCGAAAACTATATGGGCGAGCGCTCCTTAGCCGTCACAAACATAATAAGGAGCCTCTACACCATCATCACACTGCCCACTAATGCCCTGTCATCAGCAGTCAACACCCTTGTGAGTAATACAATAGGTGCCGACAATAAAGATAAAGTACTCAGTCTCATCAAGCGAACATCCATAATGAGCCTCGGCTCGATACTCATTATAATCTTGATAATGTCCATATTCCCACGATTGTTTCTGCATATTTACACCAACGATGTCTCACTTATTGCCGACGCCGTATCACCGTTTTACGTGTTATTATCCGCACTTCCCATCTATGCAATAGCCAATGTAACGTTTAGTGGCCTCTCCGGAACAGGTAATACCCGAACCGCTTTGGTATTTGATCTGATAGCAATAGTAAGCTACTTTGCATATTCTTGGTTTATAATAGTTTATATGCGATTATCAATAAACTGGGCATGGACTACTGAATTTGTATATTGGGGCCTTCTACTTATCACCTCAGTACTATATCTGAGAAGCAAGAAATGGATGAACAAAGTAATCTAACCACAATTATAACTTATAGCAAATTGTCCTTTTTTGTTTTCCGAAGTAGAAAATTAATAATTCAATGTGTTTTTCTTATCTTTACAGCGGTAAAAACTTTGTAATGAAAAATATATTTATTCTCCTATTTATTATTCTCAATATATCCATCGTAACTGCCCAAAATAATTACAAATGGGGAGTAGATCTTGATTACTTTTTCAACAATAGCGAGTACGACAAATCCACCTATGCCGAGAGTGGAACAATGCAAGGGATATGGCTAAAGCCCCGTGGGAGAATAAGCTGGGACAAAGAAAACTCGATAGATGCAGGCGTAAACCTACTAGCAATACCTGGAAATAAGAAAACACTTGAAAAGATAAACCTTACGATGTTTTATCAATTTCAGAAGAAAAGCATACTATTTAAAGTTGGCTCCTTTCCACGTCAGGAAACTCTAGGAAATTACGACACATTCTTTTTTAGAGACTCTATAAACTACTACACACCCAATATGCGAGGAGTATTCTGGCAAGTTGGCCGGAAAAATAATTTTATTAATGCTTGGATAGATTGGACAGGCAATGCATCACACAAAGTGCGAGAGGATTTCTTCGTAGGGTTTTCGGGAAAGGCATCAACAGATATATTCTTTGCCGAATTCCAATCATATATGTTTCATCGAGCTCTCACCAATCCACCAATAGAAGGAGAAGGAGTAAGCGAGAACATCCAAATACAAGCCATGGCAGGGATAAACTACACAAGCCCCAAAGGCTTTAATGTGCTAGCGGCAGGAGGAGTACTAGCAGGATATGAACGAGACCGACGATACGATAATACTCTATACAAACCCATTGGCTATGTGGCAAAGTTCAACCTCGAATATTGGGGAATAGGCACCAAAAATAGTTTCTATATAGGCGATCCACGAATGATACTCTACAACGATTTCGGAGGCTCACTCTATCACGGAACACCATTCTTGCAAGGCAAAAGTTATCTTAAGAATGAACTATACATCAAGCTAATTGAAAACAGAACCGTAGATGTAATATTCTTTAGCAATATGCACTTTAGCCAAAAGGAAGTCCTTTTTCAGCAGGTACTCACAGTCACTGCCAGGGTAGGCAACCTATTTCCACGCTCAAAAAAGAAAACAAATTATCCGTGGAAAGATTTATTCAATTATTAAACTTAGCAATAGCAGAAAAAGATATTTAAAATATGAGTCAGAATAATATACAGCAACAAATAGAAAACTTACGCACACAATTGCATGAGCACAATTACAACTATTATGTAAAAAATGCCCCATCAATTAGCGACATCGAGTTTGACAAACTATTGAGCCAACTACAAGAACTTGAAAATCAATATCCCGAATATTACGATCCCAATTCGCCCACAATGCGTGTAGGAAGCGATATCAATAAAAACTTTGAACAAGTTCAGCACCGCTACTCTATGCTCTCGTTGCAGAATAGCTATTCGCAAGGCGAGATAGAAGATTTCTACAATCGCGCTCAAAGGGGATTGAATGAAAAGTTCAACCTAGTGTGCGAGCTAAAATACGATGGCACCTCCATATCTTTAATTTATGAAGATGGAAAACTATCTCGCGCCATCACTCGCGGAGATGGAAGACAAGGCGATGATGTAACAGCCAATGTTCGCACCATACGCAACATACCCCTAGTGCTAAAAGGAGATAATATACCCAACTACGTAGAGCTTCGAGGCGAAATATTAATGTCGTGGGATGTATTCGACTCACTAAACAAAGAGCGCGAAATACAAGAAGAACCCCTCTTTGCCAACCCCCGCAATGCCGCTTCTGGAACTCTAAAACAGCAAGACCCAAAGGTAGTAGCCTCGCGCCGACTCGAATCATACATATACTATATGCTAGGCGAAGAGCTCCCCACCGATAGCCACTACGACAATATGAAGCTAGCTGCCAGTTGGGGTTTCAATGTATCCGATACAATGAAGCGATGCGAAACAATAGAAGAAGTAATCCAATTCCTAAATTATTGGGATGTAGAGCGCAAAAACCTACCCGTAGCCACTGATGGAGTAGTTATAAAAGTAGATTCACTATCGCAACAGCGCAATCTAGGCGCCACATCCAAGTTTCCCCGTTGGGCAATAGCCTACAAGTTCAATGCCGAGCAAGCCCTCACTCGTCTCCAATCGGTAACCTACCAAGTGGGACGCACAGGCGCCGTTACACCCGTGGCCAATCTCGACCCCGTGTTACTATCAGGCACCACCGTAAGGCGCGCCTCGCTTTATAATGAAGATGCAATCAATGCCCTCGACCTGCACCTAGGCGATATGGTATATGTGGAAAAAGGAGGAGAGATAATCCCCAAAATCACCGCAGTTGACAAAGAAGCACGAATACTTATAGGCGATAAAGTACGCTTTGCACAGCGATGCCCCGATTGTGACACTCCGCTGATACGATACGAAGATGAAGCAGCACACTATTGCCCCAATCAAACTGGGTGCCCGCCCCAAATCAAAGGGCGCATCGAGCATTTCGTTACACGCCGGGCTATGGATATCAACATAGGTCCCGAAAGCATATCATTGCTATACGACAAAAAACTTATACACAACGCCTCAGATCTATACAAACTTAGGTTCGACGACCTAGTAAACCTCGACAGATGGGGTGTAACCAGTGCCAACAACCTAATAGCTAGCATACAAAAGTCAAAGGAAATACCTTTTGAAAAGGTGCTCTTCGCCCTAGGAATTAGATTTGTGGGTGAAACAGTTGCCCAGAAGTTGGCCGCCGCCTTCACCAATATCGACAACCTAGCCGCCGCCACTATAGAACAACTAACCTCCGTTGACGAGATAGGCGCCCGCATTGCCGAAAGCGTACGAAACTATTTCGACAATCCCGACAATGTGGAATTTATAAACCAACTACGCACTGCAGGCCTATCATTTGCCCTAAGCGAAGAAGCCCTAGCATCACGAACAGATAAGCTTGAAGGCCTCACAATAGTAATAAGTGGAAAGTTTGATCTGCACTCGCGCGACGAATACAAAGCAATGATAACCCAAAATGGAGGGAAAAACAGCGGATCAGTATCCAAAAAAACCGACTATATATTAGCCGGTAGCAATATGGGTCCCGCAAAGCTCGAACGAGCACAAAAGCTAGGAGTAAAAGTAATAGACGAGACTACATTCTTAAGCATGATTGAGTAGGGGATACCCCTATTCAATCATTCACCCACCTTCTCCTTTATAATTTCTACAATATCCTGCCAAGGAAGAAGCTTGCCATCTCCAATATCTCCACAAGCAAGCTCACCATTGCCCGTGCCATACACATTGTAGCCAAATCTTTGCAGCTTCGCAATATTATCTTGCACAATGCGGTTTTGCAGCATCTTTGTGTTCATTGCCGGAAATATCAAAGTAGGGCAAGTCACAGCCAGCGCCACAGTGCTAAGCATATCATCAGCAATGCCCCCCGCCATCTTCCCTATAATATTGGCACTAGCAGGCGCCACCACAAACAAGTCAGCCTGTTTTGCCAACTCAATATGCTCCACCTTCTCATGCCCATCGGGGCTAAACATCTCAGCCGCCACAGGATTTGATGATAAAGTTTCGAACGACAAAGGCGTCACAAACTGTTGCGCCGCTTTAGTCATCACCACATTCACGTTATAGCCATCCTTCGAAAGCTGGTTTACAATCTCCAAAGCCTTATAGCAAGCAATGCTACCAGTAACCCCAATCAGAATATTCTTCATTTTATTATAGTAGATATTTAATAGTTAATAGTCCAACATAGTCCTCACAATGGCTTCGGCAATCATCTTCTTACCCTTCACCCGTGCCACTACATCAGTTCCGCGCAGTAGCATACCACTATGCTTATCACCCTCAATGCGGCTCAGCTCGTTGGCAAATACATAATCACAATTATTCTTGCTCTGCAAAGTAGCAGCCACATCCACCAGCGTCTCCTCGTCCACATTTCGCAATAGCTTAAAGCCCACCAGCACCGTGTTCTCGTTATTCTCCTTAATAATCGAAATCACCTTTTGCGTAGTCTTCAGCCCCATCAGCATAGGCTGCGATGATGAAATCTTAGCCCCCTCGCCATATCTGCTTTCGGGCATCGATAATATTTGGGCAAACTGCTTCGAGCTCGCCTCACCACCATTAGCAATATACTTGGCCAATTCCCTTGCCAGTGCATCAATACTCACAGCATACGAAAAAGTAAAATCCGAAATAGCCATCGAATGGATAAAATGAGTAATATCCACATCTTTAGTAAGCTTATCCACCGCGCGATACACACTCTCGGCATCCGTCACGTCTATAAACTCTACATAGCTGCTATGCTCCTCCGATAGCTTTTTGCGATGCGCAGTAGGAGTAAGAATATAATAGATATGAAAATCAGACTCGTGTTTCGATAAAAAGTAATCCAACACAGCCTCCAAGCACCTCCAGCCAAGCGAACCCGTGCTCACGTTGGTTAGTTTTCTCACTCCATCCACATCCTCCGATGTTCCACCGGCCGTAATTGCTATGTTATACATATTATATCCCTTTATTTATTAAAACTGTTGGCTTACCTTATTATCCTTATCCAAGATAAACACCAAAGGCTTGTGCTCCTTCGCCTCCTCGGGCGACATCTGCACATAGGCCATTATTATAATCTCGTCGCCCGGTTGCACCAATCTGGCAGCAGCCCCATTCAAGCAAATCACACCACTATTGGGCTCACCCTCAATTACGTAAGTTTCAAATCGGGCACCATTGTTCACATTCACTATATGAACCTTCTCCCACACAAGCAGTCCACTCTTTTCCAAAAGCGCCTTATCAATAGTTATACTACCTGTATATTTCAAGTTAGCTTCAGTCACGGTTGCTCTATGAAGCTTAGTTTTTAGCATTGATAGCTGCATAATATTATTTCCTTTCTAAAATGATATTGTCTATTAGTCTTGTTTTGCCAAATCTCACCGCCACAGCTGCAAGCACCATTTTATCCACATTGCTGATAACCTCGAGCGTAGGAAAATCATACACGCTCACATAATCAATATCGGCAAGAGGCATTTCGTTTATTTTATTAGTGATAACCTCAATCAGTTTGTCCACACTGCTTTCGCCATTCTCAAAAGCCACTTTGCCAAGCTTCAGCGCCTGGTTTAGCACCACAGCCTGCTCTCTTTGCTCGCCACTCAAGTAAGTATTTCGCGAACTCATAGCCAAGCCGTCTTCTTCTCTAACAATTGGGCACACAATCAGTTCGATATCCATATGCATATCGCGCACCATTTTTATAAGCACCGCCGCCTGTTGCGCATCCTTTTGTCCAAAATAAGCCCTATCAGCCCTCACTATATTAAATAGCATAGCCACCACCGTGGTTACCCCCCTAAAGTGCGACGGCCTCGAAGCTCCACAAAGCACCTTAGTGATGCCACCCTCCACCTCCACAAAGGTAGAGCTACCATTGGGATACATCTCGGCCACCGAAGGATGAAAAATAATATCAGCACCAGCACCCATGGCCAACTCCTCGTCGCGAGCAATATCGCGCGGATAAGAATCAAAATCCTCGTTGGGCGCAAACTGAGTAGGATTTACAAAATCGCTCACCACCACCACATCATTCTCAGCCCGTGCTTGCCTTATTAGCGATAGATGCCCCTCGTGCAAAAAACCCATTGTAGGCACCAAGCCAATCGACTTTCCAGCTGCGCGATGCCCATTTAGCACCTTGCGCAACTCCTGTATAGTCTCAATAATCATTATCTGTTATTAATATAGTTTGTCTAAGATATCCGAATCTATCGAAAAAGTGTGGCTATCAGTTGGGAAACTACCATTGCCCACCTCCTCTATATACGCTTTCAGTGCGCTATTAATATCGATGTTGAGCTTAGCATACTGCTTCACAAATTTAGGCACAAAATCGCTAAACATACCCAGCATATCGTTAATAACCAACACCTGCCCGTCGCAATCGCGCCCAGCACCAATACCAATTGTAGGAACGCTCACTGCCTCAGTCACCATCTTGGCCAGCTTAGCCGGAATACCCTCGAGAGTGATAGCAAACACCCCCGCTTTTTCTATAGCCTTAGCATCCTCAATTATTTGGCGAGCAGCAGCCTCGTCCTTGCCCTGCACCTTGAAACCACCAAAAGCATTTACCGATTGTGGCGTCAATCCAATATGTCCCATCACAGGTATCTGAGCATCCACAATAGCCTCAATCACCTTGGCATATTTCACACCACCCTCAAGCTTCACGGCGTGTGCACCGCCCTCCTTCACCAGTCGCCCAGCATTGCGCACCGCCTCCTCGGGCGACACATGATACGACATGAAAGGCATATCCGAAACAATCAGAGCACGCTTAGCACCCCTCACCACTGCACGAGTGTGATAAATTATATCATCAACCGTAACAGGAAGTGTTGAGTCATTTCCCTGAAACACCATGCCCAGCGAATCGCCAATCAAAATAGCATCAATGCCCGCCTCGTCCACCATTTTGGCCATCGAGTAGTCATAAGCCGTAAGCATAGTAATTTTGCGGTTGCCATCCTTAGCATCCTGAAAGGACTTAACAGTAAACTTTTTGTTCATAACCTAAAAAAATTAATCTTCTAATATATCGTTGAGTTTAAAATCACCAATCATCTTCATTGTCTCGCGCCCCATCTGCTTATATAAGTTAAGCATTTCGGGCGTTTCGCGCCCCATCACATCCAGATGAAGCTGCACCGTCTCCTTGTCGCCCCGCTTGATGGGCCCCGTCAGCGCATCCTTAGGCGCCTGCATTGCCAAGTTCTCAATCACACTATCAATCAGCGGACGAGTGGCATTAGCAAGATGCTGTTTGGGCAATCCCGATTTTTCGAAAATCTGCTGAGCAGCATTCACCAGCGTCACCATATAGTTAGACAGCACACAAGCCGCAGCATGATAAAGAGGCTTCAGCTCGGTAGCCACTTCAAAAGTGTTGTTGCCACAATCGCGCAACAATTTGCTAATCCCCACTTCCTCCTCCTCCACTGCAAACCACACCCTGTGTAGCTCTTTGCTTGCCACCATCGGATTGCCAAACGCCATCAAAGGATGAGCCACAGCAGTGCGATAACCCGCCTGCTTAGCCACCGCCAGCACCTGCGCAGATAAAGCACCACTAGCATGAAGAATTAGTTTAGGATTGTCATCGGCAACAGGATATTTGGCTATCTCATTAGCCACATCCTCTATTTGCCCATCGGGGGTAGTAATCCACACAATATCGCTATCGTTTAGCAAATTGGCCATACTATTGTATGCAACAGAATTAGTGTACTCAGCAGCCCTCTTAGCACTATCCAAGCTTCTACTCAAATAGCCCGACACCTCAAAGCCATTATCTTTGAAGTATATCCCCAGCGCAACTCCCACTTTGCCAGCACCAATAAATGCGATAGACCTATTCACCTTTTTTCTTAATTAATATTGCCGTACAAAGTTACAAAATATATTGCAACTAGCCCCTACAAATCCTTCACCTTAAAAGGATTGTACGACACATCCTCGTCGTAAACATCCTCCCCCTCGTGCTTCTTCACCCACCTCACAATCATGTTGGTAACGGGCAGCACGATGATTTCGTAAACAGTTTTGAGAGTAGTTTGGGTAAGAATTAACAATAGCAAATCGCTATTAGAAATGATACCATAAAAAGCCAACGAGAAGAAAATCATCGAGTCGGCACCCTCACCCGCAAGCGTTGACACGATGGCACGCACCGAAAAGTTTCGTCCCCCCTGCATAATCTTCATCTTGCTCATCACCATAGCATTAAGAAACGAGCCCACCAAAAAAGCAATAAAGCTAGCAATAGTGATACGCTGCGTATTGCCCAGCACAAGAGCAAACGCCTCCTGATGCGTAAAATTATCCGAACCCGGCACCAAAATACTCATTCGGAAAATAAAGATGGCCAAGAAATTCATCAAAAAACCATACCAAATGATTAATCTAGCCTTGCGATAACCCCACACCTCAGCAATGACATCATTAATAACATACGAAACGGGAAAGATAAGAAGTCCGGCAGTAGCCTCGATGGGCCCAATGTTGATAAGTTTTTGCTCAACGATATTGGCAATAATCAACGACGTAGTAAAAAGCAATCCACTAATTAGGTAGATCACCGAAAATTGTTTCTTCATAAAATCTTGTTTTTTTAGCGTGGTTACCAAGCACACGCACCTTGTTAATACTTTAAATTTTTAAATCAGTGCGCAAAGGTAAATAAAAACATCCAAAACCTGAGCACCCCACAGCGCCGATATCACACAAAGCCCC
>CAYTQG010000065.1:0-13478 GCA_964439965.1 uncultured Proteiniphilum sp. | reverse complement strand
GATTAAAATTTGAGCAAAAAATTATCTTCATAGTGTTCGGAACATCAAAATTCAGTGGCAAAATGATCTTTAGAACGTTATGAAGATTAAAATTCAGCGGCGAAATGATTTATAGCTAATCCTTTACCATATCTCAGCCAACTTCTTAAATGTAACTATAGAGCCTTCATCTTTAAATTGAGGTGCATCACTCATTCCCGCCATAAACATTCGGGCTGGTCCCCAAAATGTGTGCATTATACCTTTGTATCTATCCCTCATTACTGGCAATGAGTTTTCGCGGAGCTTATTCATCATCTCCACTTGATTTATTGCCACCTCGGGCTTGTTCCACGGGCAAGCCACCACGTTATATCCTTTTGATGCAAACAAAAATGGTGTAGCATGGGCCACATCATAGTGCCAATCGTTGATAACAACATCTTTGGGTATTAAATCTATTGCCCTGTGAGTATTATTAAAGCTTCCTTCCCACAGTCCAATACCTGTGGTTTTTCCATCTATCAGCCTATCACCCCACATCCACAACTCACAATTATTTTCTGCCAAATGATTTCTAAGTCGTGTAACCTCATCGGCATATACCACCGCAGGATCATTTCCACGGCATCTTTCACAATCATCGTGAGCAATATAAAACACCTCATCTAAGCCTGCATGAAAAGCATCACTTTCAAAAACCTCAACAATCTCATCTATAACGTCAAACACAACTGCGTGCACGTCAGGATGTTTTGGACAATAGCTCTTGCAATACAATCCATCATCATTGGGCCATTTATATTCTTCAGGAATTTTTATAGAGGGCGTCTCATCAAATTCGGGATATACCTCAAGCAGCTTCCCAATTTTTGTAGCCCATGATTGATGTCCCAGCAGGTTTACCTGAGGTATCAGTCTGATATCATTTCTTTTGCAAGTCTCAACAAGCTTTTTCACATCTTGCTTCGACAGAGGATTTTCGCCCCTAAGCTCTGCCCTTTTCTCATACTCGTATTCAAAATCTACACGCAGAACAAGTGTGTTGACACCCGAAGGGGCAAGCTTTGTATCAATTAGCTCTACAAACTTATCTACATCCTCCTTTGCAGGTGCTTCAATACATAATCCTTTTATCAATGTGTTTTGAGAAAACAAGACAAAAGGAAGAAGTAAAAATAAAAATATCAGGTTTCTTTTCATTTTAGATTATCAATTACAAATTAAGTATCAATTATATCTGCAAAATTAATATTCAATAAATACCATGCAACTTATAAATGTTAAAGTTGCAACAAGTCATAGTTATTGCATAATGATTGCATTAATATGCATCAAATTTAACAACAAGCGTTCAATAAACGAAACTACAAATCTCACTTTCAATACTTTAGTGTGGTATATACACCATTGTGAAATTATTTATTTATGCAACAAATACAATTATTACTTACTTCATGCTATTCATATCAATAATGATACATTATTTATATATTGTGTCCGTCAATCACTTTTTATAACAACAAACCCAATACCATTAAAAACTATCCAGCTGACTACCCTTAGGTTTAGCTTATTTTCAATCGAAACAAACGATTTGAGTACTTGCTACATAAAAATCAACCTTAAACCAACCAACAAGAGTGCACACCAGAAGAATATTAACCAGAAACTTTCAACTTATGTGCTGTATCTTGAAAGCATTAATGCAACCGGAGCACTTATTGACATAGAAAAATAACACCACCACCAAACGTGACGTTTGACGAAAACAACATTTTCCAGAAGACACCAAACGTGACGTTTGGCGAAAACGCCATATTCGAGAAAACGCCAAACGCCCTGTTTGGCGATAACGCGAAATAATTGATGGCTCCAAACGCCCTGTTTGGAGGCAAAAAAGAGCGCTCATTGTTAAATAACGCAAAGTTTTCTTTTTATTCAAATCAAAAATCGACGTAAAACGAGGCGTTTCGGGATAAATTGGGGCATAAATTGGCACCAAACAGGGCGTTTGGAGTTACAGCTTTTTTCTGATGGGGAAAAACGGGGCGTTTGGCGTCTCAATTGTAAACGGATGTCAAATAAATCTGGCGTTTTCACTCAACGTGCAGTCAATATTCATTAAAACTACCAAGTTTCACCTCATTTAAAGAAGAAAACTTAGACGAAACAGGGCGTTTTTTGTCATCCACAAAAATATTTACCTCAAAACAGGGCGTTTGGTGGTGAAGGATTTTTATTTTGAGACGAAACCAAAAATTAAAAACCACTGAAAATGAGCCATGAAACTATTTTTAATAAATACAGACCACTATAAAACTTAATATATTAACACCGGAGTATTACTGTCTGCGAGAAAATTAACAATAACAATTCACTGTACATTTGGGTTACGAAAACAAAATCAAAGAATAACTTTATAACAATAACGCTCGATGATATCTTTTCAATAAGAAGCAAACATAAACCTCAACCTACATGAAACTTAATAGCAGGCCTAAATCATAATATATAATATGAATGTGCTATGAAAAGGCATATAATGAATTATGGCACCGTTTTTGTACTAATATCATGTAGTACTTTTTTTAGAATGAAATAAAAAACTATATTTGTAAATTAATAACCGAAGGAAAGGAAGATAATTATATGAATAATAATTTTACACAAAGAGTCAGAGATATCATGGTTTATAGCCGTGAGGAAGCTGAACGACTCCAAAACAACTACATTGGTCCTGAGCACTTAATGCTAGCCATACTTCGCGAGGATGAAGGATTGGCATTGCAAGTGCTTCAAGATTTTGATGTAAACTTGAAGGAGCTAAAAAACACAATTGACGATCGATTCCGACAATTACAAGAGCCTTATGATGGCACAAGCGAGGTGGTAATAAACAAAAGCACCGAGAGAACTCTTAAGATGAGTATTCTAGAAGCACGCCTCACAAAGAGCTCTGAGACTGATTCGGAACATGTGCTTCTAGCTCTATTGAAAGAGAAAAAGACCGTATTAAATGAAATATTGACACAATTTGAACTCGACTATTCTACCGCATTTATGTATATCAAAAGTATTTTTGAGGCACAAAAAGAGGAGGATATAACCGAGAGTCCTACATTAGGTCCAAACTTCACAGACGATGATGATGAAGATGAACCATTCGATAGCTCATCTTTTAATCCTGGTCGCAGATCGGCGGGCGGACAAACTGCTGGCAAAGCACCATCATCTGACACACCAGTTCTTGATAATTTTGGAACCGATGTGACACGTGCAGCAATGGAAGGCAGATTAGATCCAATCGTAGGTCGTGAAAAAGAAATTGAGAGAATTGCTCAAATATTAAGTCGCAGGAAGAAGAATAATCCAATACTTATTGGAGACCCCGGCGTTGGTAAATCGGCCATTGTGGATGGGCTAGCCCTACGCATTATACAGAAAAAGGTATCTCGCGCAATGTTCGACAAGCGAGTTATTGCATTAGATATGGCTTCAATTGTGGCAGGAACCAAGTATCGCGGTCAATTCGAAGAGCGAATTAAAGCAATACTAAATGAACTATCTAAGAATCCTAATATTATACTCTTCATCGACGAAATACATACCATAGTGGGGGCTGGCGGGGCAGCAGGATCGCTGGATGCTGCAAATATGCTGAAACCAGCGTTAGCACGTGGTGAGATTCAGTGTATTGGAGCTACAACATTAGATGAGTACAGAAAGAATATTGAAAAAGATGGAGCATTGGAGCGTAGATTCCAAAAAGTAATTGTTGACCCAACAACTGCTGAAGAGACTCTAACCATTTTAAAAAATATAAAAGAGAGATACGAAGAGCATCACAATGTTCACTACACTGACGAAGCTTTAGAGGCTTGTGTGAAACTAACCGAAAGGTATGTCACCGATCGCACATTCCCTGACAAGGCAATAGACGCTTTAGACGAAGCGGGTGCACGTGCAAGGATATCCAACATTTCTATTCCGAAAATAATAGAAGAGATGGAAGAGCAACTTAAAGTAGTGGAACAAATGAAAAATGATGCCGTAAAGGCACAGAAATATGAGTTGGCCGCAAGCTATCGCGACAAGCAGCGACAGTTACTCCTTTCTCTTGAAGCAGAAGAACAAAAATGGCAACAAGAGATAAAAGAGAAACCAGAGATAGTTGACGAAGACAAGATAGCTGAAGTGGTAGCCATGATTTCGGGTGTACCTGTGCAACGTATAGCACAAGCTGAAGGTCAGCGCCTGCTTGAGATGAAGAGCGAGATAAAAGATCAAGTTATTGGTCAAGACGAGGCTGTTGAGAAAATAGCCAAAGCTATACAACGAAATCGTGTGGGACTGAAAGATCCAAACAAGCCTATCGGCACATTTATGTTCTTAGGTCCTACTGGTGTAGGTAAAACTCACTTAGCTAAAAAGTTAGCCGAGTTCTTATTCGATTCGCAAGAGAATCTTATACGTGTAGATATGAGTGAGTATATGGAGAAATTTAATGTGTCGCGCCTTGTAGGAGCACCTCCAGGATATGTGGGATATGAAGAAGGTGGACAGCTAACAGAAAGAGTGCGCCGCCGTCCATACTCAGTAGTACTTCTTGATGAAATTGAGAAAGCCCACCCCGACGTGTTCAACTTACTTCTTCAAATACTTGACGAGGGTCACGTAACTGATAGTTTGGGACGAAGAATTGATTTTAAAAACACAATTCTTATAATGACATCAAACATCGGAACGCGACAACTAAAAGACTTTGGTCGCGGAATCGGTTTCAGCACCGCATCAGATGCCTCAGACATAGAGCATTCAAGAAGCGTGATTCAGAAAGCGCTGAACAGAGCCTTTGCACCCGAATTTTTGAATAGAGTTGACGATATTGTTATGTTTGACCAATTAAGCAAAGAGTCGATTTACAAAATCATTGATCTCGAGCTTGAAGGTTTATACAAACGAATTAATGAATTAGGCTACAACATAGAACTAACAGAGCCAGCAAAAGATTTTATTGCTGATAAAGGCTATGATGTTCAGTTTGGAGCTAGACCACTTAAGCGTGCACTTCAAAAATATGTAGAAGATGAAATGGCTGAGCTAATTTTGAGAACTGGCGTAAAAGAGGGGCAAACAGTAATTGTAGATTTCGATGATACGAAAAAACAAATAGTTATTAATGTCAAAGATGCAGATACTGTTTCGGAAGTTGACAACAGCCAAGTATCTTCCAGTGCAGAAGAATAATTAATTGACTATATAAACAGATATATTAAAAGGATTGCTTTATACATAATAAAGGCAATCCTTTTTTGTAAAACATGCCATAATGTCATGACAAATTTCAATCTGATTTTATTATCTTTGTAGAAAACAATTAAAAAAAACATAACTAAAATGTACAAACTTGCTATTGTGGGGTGTGGATACCTCGCAGAAATTATTACCAATGGGCTATTAAACGGACTACTTCCCGAGTATCAACTAACAGGTGCTATGTCGCGCACGGCTGCAAAAGCAAATAGAATTGCAGACAAAATAAACAACTCCGACTTAGGATACAAATGCACAGCATATACATCAGTAGATGAGCTTCTTGAAACAAAGCCCGACTATATAATAGAAACTGCCTCTCCCTCAGGATTTAAGGAGTTTGCAATTAAAGCCCTTAAAAATGGATCGTCGATAGTAACACTATCCATCGGAGCATTTGCCGACAAAGAGTTTTACAGCAATGCAGCACAAGCCGCCAAAGAAGGAAACTCGAGAGTACATATTGCATCTGGAGCAATTGGTGGATTTGATGTGCTTCGCACGGCTACCCTAATGGGAAATGCATCGGTGACATTCGATACAGAAAAGAGCCCACGCCCGCTACGATTTACAAAATTGTATTCGCCAGAGCTACAAGACACAAAAAAGCAAGTGTTTAGTGGCACAGCCACAGAGGCTATTGCTATATTGCCAACCCAAGTAAATGTATCGGTGGCAGCATCCATAGCTTCAGTAGGGCCAGATAATGTAGGCGTAACCATTTCATCTACACCCGACTATATCGGAGACAGACATAAGATTCAGATAAAAAATGAACAAGTAGATGCAGTAATAGATGTTTATAGCAGCACCCCAGAAATAGCAGGCTGGAGCGTAATCGAAACACTTCAAAATATTGTGTCGCCCATTGTATTCTAAAAAGGCACATTATATAATATACGAAAAGAGAGTGTGGGTTGTTACTTACACTCTCTTTTTATATCTATATCAGTCGGTATTTAGTTGTTGGAAATATACTCGTCGATATTTGCCAATACCTTCTCACTTAATCTATCAAATGCCTGTCTAGTCCTACCAGTTGATACATCCATCAATCTAACATTGGGGTGGCTGGCAAACTTTTTATCGCCCAATGCACCAAGTGTATCACAATAGCAACGGTTATCACCATCAATCCATTTAGCAAATGGAGCTTCATCCCAAGCTGGTGAAAGACCAGTATTAAAAAGTATCTTGTGATTACCCAAGCTTTCAAACTCTTCTTCGTGAAGCAATACCGTATTCTTATTTAAGCAACAAAACACAGCCTCACTTTTTTCAAGCACCTCTTTTAAGGGAACAAACTTATATCCTTTCTCACGAGCCCACTCCTTTTCGCTACGAGCAAAGTAATAAATCTCTGCTCCGAAGAAGCTAAGCGCATCCGCAATCATACCACCAGATTTACCAAGGCCAACAATTCCGCACTTCATACCCGTAATCTCTTCAGCAATTCCATTCCAGGGCTTTTCAGGATTTCCAAGCTTATCAGTACCAAACCCATGCAAACATCTCACCAGCTCGCTAATGGCATACTCAACAACTCCCTCATCTCCATAATCACGAATACCCGTAACTGTGATTCCTCGTGAATTGGCATACAAAATATCCACATTTGCACTTTCAGGAGAGTAAAGGGAATTGCACATCCCGATATACTTAATATTGGGACTTTGCTCCATAACATTTTTGCCAAGATTTGATGTGTAGCTTAGCAATACAGCATCCGCATCGCCAATACGCTTTATCATCTCCTCATCACTTGGCGGAATATTATCATACATTATTACTTCCTTAGCATAATCGTGTAGTTTTGCCTCAGCCGAAGGAATGAGACTAACAGGCTCAATTGCCACTAATTTTTCAAACATATTTTTTTTATTTACAAAGATAATTGAATTTGATAGACAATAAAAGTTGAATAACTACTGTTCCAATATTCGCTTTTTGTATTTGGGATAAGTTGACAGCAAAAACACCACAAGCGCTACTATCTGAATTGCGGCAGATACATAGAAGGTATTAGCATAGCCAATCAAATCGAAAAGCAATCCAAAAAGCAACATACCTATACCAACGCCAGAATCGAAGAAAGTGAGGTAAGTGGAATTTACAGCTCCACGATCTGCAGGCGCTATTTTGGCATTTGCCATAGCTTGAAAGGTTGGAGATATTATTCCAAAACCAACACCAAGAATTAAAGCAGATATATGAAATCCTAACGGAGAGGGAAACAATCCTATGTTTATCAAACCAAAGAATACCATCAGAATACCTATCACAACTACGTTTCGAGGTCCTACTCTATCAAACACGCGACCACTAATTACTCGCGATGCCAATATACCAATAGAAAGTATTATAAAAAAAGTACCGCTATTCTCCACACCTACATTGCGACCATACAAGGCAGCAAATGAAACTATACCACCATACGGAATTTGGGTAAGCAATACGTTTTGAGCCACGGGCATAGTTCCTCTGTTTATCAATCGTTTTATACTAAAAGGTCGTCGTGAATGCTTCACCTTTGGCATTCTGATAAATAAAACCAATACAAACCCTAATACACAAAAGGCAGTAGCAGTATAAAAAAGAGCATTATAGCCCAATTTCATAGAAAGCATTATAGCCATAGCAGGACCAATAGCCATTGCCACAGTCATAGAAAGCCCAAAGATACCTATCCCCTCGCCTCTTCTTTTTTCAGAAACCAAATCAACAACAATAGTGTTACTTGATGTACTTACAGCTCCCCAAGCCAAACCATGATAGAAGCGAAGCAATAATAAAAACATGAAGGACATGGCAATGGGATAACCCATAAATGCAAGCAGGAATAAAATAAATGAGGCTATATAAACGGCATATCTATTAAGTGAATCCAGCAAAAAGCCAGTGAATGGCCGCGACAGAATTGCAGCAACCGAAAAGATAAACATCACAATACCAACCTCATTATTATCCGAATTAAAAACATCAACCATAAACAATGACATAATGGGAGTAACAAAATAAAATGCCACAGCCATTAGTAAGTTAGAGATTGTAAGCTTCAAGAAATTGGGGGTTAACAGTTTATCATTAGTCATTTTTAACGGCTTTAAATATGTGATTATAAACAATTAAACTCGCAATGCGTTTAACCATCGTAAAAATAGACAAATAGAATGACAACACCAAAAATGAAAATAGAAGTTTGGACAGACATCATGTGTCCATACTGTTATATAGGCAAAGCACATTACGATCGTGCACTTGCCCAGTTTGAGCACGCCGACGAAGTAGAACTAATTATAAAATCGTTTCAGCTAAGCACCGATTTGCCCGGCAATGGAAACGGCTACCCCGTAGAAGAATATTTAGTAAACAAAGCAGGATATCCAAAAGAGAATATCCTCCAAATGTTTGACAATATCGAGAGACTAGCCGCTAGTACTGGGCTGAAATGCAATCTTCGCAACTCTGTTGCAGCAAACACACTTGATGCTCATCGACTAATCAAGCTAGCCACTACGCATGGTTTGGGTTCAGAAGTTATGTATCAAATATCCAAAGCCTATTTTGAAGATGCAAAAGACTACAGCGATATTGAGCTTTTAGTATCTATAGGAACCAATGCAGGCCTAAAAGAAAGCGAAATAAGAGAGATGCTAAATAGCGATAAATTTAAAAATGAGGTAGCACAAGACATTAAAGAGGCACACAGCCTAAATATCGACACAGTACCCACATTTTTATTTGAAAGAAAATATGCAATCATTGGCTCTGAACCAGAATCAGCATTTCTTGATACACTAAATAAGGCATACAATAGTTGGAAATCTGCAAACCAATCCAACGCCGATATTGAAACCACAAAAGGCAAATCGTGCACAGCCGATGGCATTTGCGAAATATAGTACTCGTCTGAGGTTATTAATAATATTCATTGTAACTTTGTTGAATTCAAACAAAACAATCAATAAACAAAAATGGAGTTTTTAAGAATCGCCCCAAGCGACATAGAACGATGGAACAAAGTATGGAGTTTGTATGAAGAAAGTTTTCCGACAGCCGAAAAAAGGAGAGAAGAAGACCATATAAGAGCTTTCGAAAACAACTTATTTCATCCAATATCTGCTTGGGAAGCCAACGAACTAATAGGTATTATTTTTTATTGGGAATGGGATCAGTATAGATACCTTGAGTATCTAGCAGTAAACACAGAACTCAGAGGCAAAAGCTATGGCTCGCAACTATTGCGATATCTGAGCGACAAAGGTCATACAATTATCTTAGAGATAGATCCATTAATAAATGAGATTTCAGTACGAAGACTCCAATTTTACGAGCGTGCAGGATATACGCTTACACCATATAGATATATGCACCTACCCTACAGACTGGAAACAGAAATTCAAGAACTACTGATACTTAGTTATCCACAAATGATAACAAAAAATCAGCACGAAGACTTTTTAGAGTTCATGGATAACACTGTAATGAAATATTGCGAAGGTAAAGAGTAGTCAATTCGATTACTCTTTATCTATTTTATTACCTATTTAATACAGCTTTTAAAACACTGATTGACTGCTCCAGTATTTTCCCCTCCCTTTCAGATTCGGGATTCATAGGATACACGATTGCCCTTACTTTATTTTCATCCAGCAACTTCACATAACCACACACCCCCCAAGACATTATTCTACTATCAGTTCTAAATTTCACCACCCCACTCTTCTTATCAGAATATGAAACTATAAAACCCATGTCGATACGCTGAAAAACCTCATTAAAATAATCTGTAGTTCGCGATTTAAAAGGTAATTCCACCTCAATTTGCCCTTTGAAAGATGGAGCATCACTGGTTTCCGACTCCATATAATCAAGTTTTTTATAAAAGAGCATCGTTAAAAAAGCAGGTGGCAACACACCAGCAATAATAAACACCAACGCCAATTGCCAAAACTTGATATCGAAGCCCCAAAACAGAGCCACAATTGCCACCACGGCAAGATAAAAAATTAGAAAGATTGACGTCCAAGTCAAAAACAGTTTTGTTGTAAATTTCATCAGGTATAATATTTAGTTTAAAACTTTCAATCTAATGCACTTCAGGAATCACCACCTCCATTGTAATATCCACATCATCAAAGCCCATCTCCTGTAGTAGTGATCTTATAGCAAGCTCAGCATGCTGATTAGCATCCTTAAGAATACCTTGCTTAATAGCATCATTCCTCATCGTCTCTTTCTCCTTCATCAGGGCTTGATTATAATCCGAAATCTTTATAGGATTAAATGCATTATCACTCTCATTATATACAGTCACACTATTCTCATCAATTACTATATCAAATATCCGAGCCCTAGGAATAGATACATGCACCTTTTCATTCTCAACATTCACCACAATCCTATCAAAATCAACACCCGCCTTTAGATAACCATTATATTTTACCAAAAAATATTTTTCAGTTAGGGGGATGTTCATTTTAAATATCTTCATCGCATCCTTATATCCTATAACACCCGTATAATTATACTTAACGGTAGATAACTCCTGAATATGAGAAATCTTAGTAAAAACAGTGGTAGAATCGTAGCTAACAACTTCCTCCTTACTATTCTTATTAATCAGAAGCAAAACAGCTAATACAACAGTAGTAATAAGAAAGAAAAGAGTAGAGAGATTTGACTTTTTAAATATCATATTCAGATAATAATTCGATTTTGTAATTTAATGTATTACAAAAATAATAATTAAGTGATGAATACAAACAATATGTGCTTTTAAAATACTCAATTTGGAATAAAACTCAAATCGATTTAAATTTATTCTAATTTTTGTCTATTTTTGCAATATATCAGATTATGAAATCTATAAATGACATACAAGACTTCAATACGCTTTTCACCGAAAACTATGCCAATTTTCTTCGATTTGCGTATGGCTATGTGCGAGATCAACATATAGCTGAAGATTTCGTGTCTGAATCATTCACAACATATTGGGAGAAAAAAGAAGAGCTCGACCCACAATCTAATCCCAAAGCATATATTCTTACTGTGCTACGCAACAAATGCCTCAACTATTTACAGCAACTAAAAACCAAACAGCGCATCAAGAACGAACTAACAGAACATGCCGAATGGCGCTTAGCGATCAGCATCAACACACTAGAGGCATGCAATCCCGACTTTATATTCTCCGAAGAGCTAAAGGATATGATAGATAAATCTATAAACAGCTTACCACCAAAAACAAAAGAGATATTCCTACTAAGCCGAAATCAATATCTCACAAATAAAGAGATTTCGCTCAAAATGAAGTTGACCACTAAAGCTGTAGAGTATCATATCACAAAAGCACTGTCGCAACTTCGAATCTCGCTTAAAGACTTCCTATATCTACTCCCTTTTTTGTATTTAATATGTTAAAATTGAATTTCTTTTTAGGGTATAATGTTAGTCATTTGTTATTACTATAGAAGGCAATAACAAAACTAATATGCAAAAAGATATATTATACAGATTTTTTGATGGCAACACAACTATTGATGAAGAGCAACAAATTCGTCAATGGATAGAACAATCTAAAGAAAATAAAACCATATTTATGCAAGAAAGACTTGCATACGATACCTCATTATTTGTACCAAGTAGCTCAAATGAAAATAAAATAATTTCAAAATCAAAAATATCACCTTGGATAATTAGTAATGCAGTAGCTGTAGCACTACTTCTTATTATAAGCGGCTTATACATTATCAATACAAATACAAAAAGTAATCAATACAACACTATATTGGTACCTCCAGGTCAGCGAATCAATCTTATCCTTGCCGACCAAACTAATGTATGGCTAAATGCAAACACTAAATTTGAATATCCATCACAGTTTTCAAGAAAAAATCGTACTGTTCATCTCGATGGGGAAGCATACTTTGATGTGGCACAAAACAAAAAGAAACCCTTTATTGTAAAAACCTCAACTGCAGATGTAGAAGTAACCGGAACCAAATTTAATGTAGAAGCATATTCAAGAACCAATAAGTTTGAAACAAGTCTCTTTGAAGGAGGAGTAGATATTTATATAGATAATGAAAAGCTTACCTCACTAAAACCTAACGAGAAAGGGCTATTAATAAACAACGATATAAACATAGAACAAATAACAGATACCGACGAATATTTGTGGCGCCGTGGACTTATTGCTTTCAACAACAAATCTCTTGAGAATATACTACTAGCATTAGAAAAGTATTTCGATATAGATATTAAGATGGATTCATCTAAACTTCCTACCCACACCTATTCAGGAAAGTTCAGGCAAACTGATGGGATAGATTATGCCTTACGAGTATTACAACGAAGCATAAACTTCTCGTACGAAAGAGATGACGATACAAATACGATATATATTAAATAACTAAATACATACTATGCCTATGCAAGAAGAAAGAAAAACCTAAAAAACAAAAACATGAAAACAACAATCGGCAGGTGCTGCAACACCCACCGATTAATAAAAGTTTTTGTCAACACAACCTAAAGAAAATAAATGTATTAACTAGAAAACAATTACAAATGTATGAAGAAAAACAATTCATCGGGCAATGATTTAACCCATAATGTGCCCATTAAACATTTTTTATTGATTATGAGGACAACTCTTATTCTTTTATTCGCAATTGTCTTTAGTGCGATGGCTGAATCAGGACATTCTCAAAATGCCAGAGTAACCATCAACAAAAAGAACGCAACTCTCAAAGAAGTGTTAAACGAAATTGAGAGTCAAACCGATTATCTATTTATCTATAATAATGAGGTGAACACAAATTAAAACGTGTCATTAAAGGCTAAGCAACAATCTGTTGCAAACGTATTGAGCTCACTTCTCAAAAATAGAGATATGAACTACTCCATGGAGGGCAACCATATAATACTATCCGTATTAGCTAAGGATGCTGGCAGCAACCAACCCTCCACAGAGGCATCTGTGGTTCAACAACAAAAGCAACGTATTACGGGCACAGTTGTTGACGAACAAGGCGAGCCAATCATTGGTGCAAATATCATAGAATCGGGAACTACAAATGGTACAGTAACAGATTTCGACGGTAATTTCTCACTCGATGTAGCCAACAACGCATCAATACGCATTTCGTATATTGGATATTTGGAGCAAGAGTTAC
>CAYTQG010000064.1:0-13726 GCA_964439965.1 uncultured Proteiniphilum sp. | reverse complement strand
AAGAGATGAAAAGGATTAATATAAGTTTTTTAGGAAACACCAGCCATATCACATTCTCTCAAACTAAGTCTATCAGAGATAGTGCCTACAAAGCTATTGTTCGTGTTGTGGATGCAGTAGAGTGGTCAATTGAGATGGATGAAGATAATCAGGAGTATAAGGATTTGCACTTTCAGATTAGAAAGGTGATAATGGATGCACATTTTGCTTATCAAATGAGACGAAAGAGAAAGCGAAGTGATGATTCTGATTCTAATTCTAACAAAGAAGAAATAGATGTTGTCTCTGAATTAGACTCTGTATCTGATGATGACACAATTGGTGATGAAGTGTTTGAAGATAAACCTTATGAGTTGCAATAATCTGCGCTGAAGTAGTTTGCGGGATAATCCCGATATGATTAAGCGGAACCTCAAGAAAAAATAGATGAGGTTCCGCTTTTTTTTATACGATGTTTGTAACTTATAATCCTACACTATCTCTGTAAAAATCTAATGCTTGGAAAATGAGCTCTTTATTGGCCGTTTGGTTTATTTTTATTTTACCTATATCTGATAGTAGGGTGAAGTTTATTTCTGAGCTTATATTTTTTTTATCGTGCTTCATTATCTCATAAAGCCTGTCATAGTCATCGCACGATATATCCATGGCACCATAGTTGCTATGAATAAACTTAATGGTTTGTTGTAGCTTTTCCTTAGGAAAATCGCATATGATGTGCGAGAGATATAGCTCGGCAATTAACCCCCATGCTATTGCATAGCCGTGAAGTACTGGGTTTTCATTTTCGAGAGCTAGGCTTTCGAATGCATGGCCTATGGTGTGGCCAAGGTTTAGGGCTTTGCGTATGTTTTGTTCGTATGGGTCTTGTTCTACTACATCTTCTTTTATAGATACGGAACGAAAAACAGCATCGTTGAGCCACTCATAATCTATTTTATTGACATCAAACTTTAGCAACTCTTTCCACTCTTTATTGTCGCTTATCAGGGCGTGCTTTATCATTTCGGCATAGCCAGATAGTATATCTTGATTATTGAGAGTTGAGAAAAAATATGAGGATATTACTACATGCAAAGCGGGGTAAAATGATCCTATTTCATTTTTAAATCCTTCGAAGTTTATTCCAGTTTTTCCACCCACTGATGCGTCAACTGCTCCTAATAGGGTAGTGGGGATGTTTATATATTTAATTCCCCTTTTAAATGTGGCAGCAGCAAATCCACCAATATCTGTAATCATGCCACCACCAAGATTAATTAATAGTGAATGTCGTGTAGCTCCATTTTGAGTTAGGTGTCTCCATATGTGGGCTAGGTTTTCGAGGGTTTTGTTGCTATCGTTTGATGGGATTACTATTTGGCTTGCATTGCCAATAATTTCCACATCTTTTAATAGGGGGAGACAAAGTTTGATTGTATGTTCGTCAGTAAGGATAAATAGCTTGTCGTATTTAATGTCAGACAGTATATTGCTAATATCGCTCGTTATGTTATGGCTTTTTATTATTGCTTGCATTTTAAATTTGTTGCTATGTATATTCTTATATTAATTCTTCTTGTCTGTTACAATTGCTTTGTAGATTTCATCTTGAATTCTTTCTCTTATATTAAGGGTTGAAAGCCTATTGGGAGATCTACTGGGGTAAACCCTGTTTGATAGAAATATATAGATGAGATTGTTGTCGGGATCAGACCAAAAGGATGTGCCTGTGAAACCAGTATGGCCATATACCGAAATGGGTGCTAAGGGGCTTGTAGGACTTAGATTGTTGTTTCGTAAGTCGGGTTTGTCAAATCCTAGTCCTCTGCGACTTTTGTTGCTCGAGGTTTTGGTGAAAAGTGTAACCGTTTCTTCACTCAAATATCTTTCTCCTCCATATTCTCCTCCATTCATCCACATTTGCAGTAGTTTTGCTAAATCATTGGCTGAGGAGAATAAACCCGCATTTCCAGATATTCCACCAAATAGAGCTGCTCCTTCATCGTGAACATATCCTCTGATTTGTTGTTTGCGAAAAAAAGGATCATTTTCAGTTGGTGCTATAATATTTTCGCTCATATGATTTAATGGTAGAAATGTTGTAGTGCTTGCTCCTAGTTTTTTGTAGAAATTCTTTTGTAGATAATTATCTAAATCTGTTCCAGTTATATTGTCAATCGATTCTTTGATAAGCATAAAGTTGAGGCAACTGTATCTGTACCTTTTTGGGCCAAGTGGTGTATCTATAATATCTTGAAGTAGTTTGTCGTGCATCGCATCACCGGCATATATGTTTTTTGCGACTGGCATGTAATACTTTTCATTTTTCTTGTCGGCAATCATCTCTTTGTCAAACTTATAGTCTGTTCTTCCCCAAGCACCAGCATAGTTTGCATTAAATATTTGAGATCTTTTGCCAAAAAGCTTTCCAGTGAAGCTATTAGGGTCGATGGCCGAAACGTAGTATGGGATGTATGAAACAACTCCCGACTCATGCAGCAGTGCCTCACGCATTGTGATGTTTGCTTTATTTGTGCCTTTTGTTTTGGGTATATATTTTGCAAAGTTATCTTGAAGCTTTATTTTTTTTTCATCGTAAAGTTTCATAAATGCGGGAAGAGTTGCAGCAACTTTAGTTATTGATGCTAAGTCATATACTGTATTTTCGGTGACTTTACTGGAGGAGCTATAATCTAAGTTGCCAAAACTTTTGTCGTAGATAACCACTCCATCTTTTACTACCATAACATAGCAGCCAGGATAAGCTTTTTGTCTAATCCCTTCGATGGCAATGTTTTCAATATGATCGAACTTAGATGTAGGTATTCCTACCTCTTCGGCATAAGAATAGCTTAATCTAATCTTATTGGTAGCGATGCCGCTGTTTACAGAATACTTTCCAGCGGATACGGGTAGCTTTCCAGAAAAACTAATTCCTCCAAATATAGCCTGTGCTGCACTTGCTTGTGCATAGTTGCTATTGTCGTATCCTACCACTAATGAGCTTGAAACTCCTGTGCTAACCTTTAGATTGTCTAAAGAATATGGAGAATCGAAAACTACCAATATTGTTTTTGGGTTGCTACTTAGCAATTGTTGCAGTGCAGCATTGTCGCCCATTTTTGGTGAGTGTAGAGATACAATTAGTAGGTCGTAGTCTTTTGTCTTGTTGATTATACTATTCAATCCATTGTAGTTTGATGTATTGAATAAATTAACTTCGGTATATCTGCTTAGCCAGTTTTGGAAAGGTGTTTTACTTTCGGAGCCTATCGCAACTGAGGCTATCTTGTTTTTATCAAGCTCTTTTATAGGAACAATAGAGTCGTTGTTTTTCAACAATGTTACGATATTGTCATATAGCTTGCGCTGTATCCACTCGCTTTCAGGCGAGTTAACTCTATTGCTTATTGTGGCAGTATTTATGGGTTTAAATTTATGAACGTCAAGGATATATTTGTAGCTAAGAATCTTTTTTACTTTGCTATCTATAAGCTCTTCCGAAATTACTCCTTGTGCTACTGCATTTTTTATATTATTGAACTCCTGAGGCTGATTAATTACACCTAAAATAACATCATTTCCTGCCAAAAGTGCTCTTACACTCATGTCTTTTTGAGTAGATACACCTTTCATTGCCATACCGTCTGTGAAGGTGATACCAGTAAAGCCCATTTCTTCTTTTAATAGTTTCTCACCAATATTTTTTGATAATGATGATGGTACTCCATTTGTCTTTAGAGCGGGTACATCAAGGTGTCCTATCATCATGCCAGATAGGCCAGAGTCGATATACTGTTTAAATGGAGCTAACTCAACACTATTAAGTCTATCTATTCCGTGATTGATTACGGGGAGTGTAAGATGAGAGTCTGTGGATGTGTCTCCATGTCCCGGGAAGTGCTTTGCAACTGCCAGAACCCCATTGCTTTCCATACCTTTGGCATAAGCTATTCCTTGCCATGCTACTGTTTCAGTATTCTCACCAAATGACCGTGTGCCTATCACCGGATTTTTTGGATTGCTATGTACATCTATTGATGGTGCAAAATTGATATGAATGCCCATTTCCTTGCACTGTCTGGCTAGCTCTTTGCCATACAATTTTATCATCTCTTCATTGCTGATGGCACCAATGATTTGATTTCTGGGATATTTTTGAGCATCAGTGAGGCGCATAGATAAGCCCCACTCACCATCCAAAGCGATAAATAGTGGCACCTTAGAAATGCTTTGTATATAATTGGTCATTTCTGCCTGTTGCTTAAGAGTTCCTTTTGAGAAAAGAACACCACCTATCTTTTGTTTATCAATGTACGACGAAATGCGGTTTTGCCAGCTAGCAGTTGATTCTACTATGGGCATAAATAATTGACCAATTTTTTCATCAAGGGTAAGCTCGTTAAATACCGAATCTACCCACTGATTCATTCTATCTTTGTCTGTATTTTTATATAAATTAGTTTCTGTTTGTGTGTGTGCATTTATTGGCATTAATAAAACTGCCAATAGCATATAAAAAATTCTATTCATTTTGATTCTTTTGCAACTCTATATCTATTTTGCCAAGAAATACCCCTCTACCTTGTGTTTGGTAAATCAGAATATCTTCATTTTCAGCATTCTTTATTATGTCGGGGTCTTTCATATATGTATGGCTATGACCACCAATTATTATATCAATATTGCTGGATTTTTCTGCTAGTTTTTTGTCTGCAGTGTACCCAAGATGGGATAGACAAACCACCATATCGCATTTATGATCTTCTTTAAGCATTTTGGCTAATTTATTTCCTACTTCTAAGGGATCTAAAAATTCCATTTCTGGATAGTTTGCGGTTGCAATCAGTCCTTGTGGCTTCACATTTAGACCAATTACACCTATTTTTACATCATCTTTTGTTATAATAATGTATTGCTCAAGCATGTCTTTCAAAATTGTATTCGAAAAATCATAATTTGAGCTCACTATTGGAAACTCTGCCCATTTTAAAATATCTCTAATTCCTTCGAGCCCGTAGTCAAACTCGTGATTGCCAAGGGTGGCAGCGTCATATTTCATTAGATTCATGGCTTTAGTTTCAACTTCGCCCTTAAATAAGTTGTAATATGGGGTGCCTTGTACAAAGTCGCCCGCATCAAACAATAAAACATTTTTGTTTTCTTGTCTAATCTGGTCTATTAAAGCAGCACGGCGCAATACCCCACCTTTGTTTGGTGCATATTTATCTGTTTCGGGTAATGGCTCTATTCTGCTGTGCGTATCGTTGGTGTGAAGAATAGTTATCTTCTTTTGTGAGAATATTGAAGCACTAAATGTCAAAAGAAGTATTGAAACTATTATTATATATCTGTTATTCATCTCTTTGTGTTTAATATTTATTTCTCAACTATAATTCTACCATCATTTTTTGATGATAAGATTTTTCCCTGGGTAGTTTGTTCTTTTACATACTCAATCATTATGTCTCGCAATGTTATCCCAGTATCATTAATCTCTTCTGCATCCAAAAAAGCATCCATACCATTGTTTCCATCTGCCAAATAATCTAGAGTTACAATATTGTATATTCTGTTTTTATCGACTGGTTTACCGTCAATTGTGACGCTTTTTACCTTTCTATTATTTATTACAAGCTTTACATTAGATGAAATTCCTGAGCCACCCATTCGTGCATATGCATCGAATATCCTATTTAAATCTGTTCCTTTTAGCTTAATAAAAGCTATGGTGTTGTCAAATGAGTATATCTCATACAAGTTTCCTAGCTTTACTACACCTTTGGGCATAGTAGCGCGATGGCCATGAACATTCATAACAGCAAGATCGGCACCTTCCGATAAATGTTTATCTCCGTATCCCTTCATGGCATCTGATGTGAAGTTGGTAAGTGGACTTTCGGGATAGCCATATGCCATCAGGCTACTCGATTCGCCGATAACTTCGTTCATTTGATTGTCCAATATATTTTTGTGACTGTTGACTAGTTCTTCGAGCTCTTTGTTTGGGATAGCACTATAGGTGCTGTCAACTTCAATAATTTGTCCCTGCATGTTTGTTATATGATATCCTTGAGTTTTACAACTCGAAAGAAATATAGCAACTGAGGCAAACAGAATTGCTGTTTTATTCATTACAATAAATATGATTTGTTATGTGATTATATTTCCTCAAAAGTACATTTTTTTTATCATTTACACAATTTGGGTGTGATTTTTTGGATTTAGAATGAGTAAATTAGTAGTGTTCAAAAAATTATTTGTACATTTGCATCCGCTTTGCGCAATCTCTGTCGATTTGGTTTCGATACATTGCGTTTCGTATAAGTTAATAATTAACATAAAGCTTTTTATAACAATGGATTTAATTAAAATTGCAGAGCAATCTTTTGCACAAGAGAAAAAAGAATTGCCTAAGTTTAAAAGTGGTGACACTGTAACTGTTGCCTATCGTATTGTGGAGGGTAACAAAGAGCGTATCCAGCAATATCGTGGTGTGGTTATCCGCATTTCAGGTGAAGGAGACAACAAACGCTTCACTGTTCGTAAAATGTCTGACAACGTTGGTGTTGAGCGTATCTTCCCAATGAATTCACCTTTTATTGATAGCATCACTTTAAATAGTGAAGGTAAAGTTCGTAGAACAAAACTTTATTACCTACGCGATCGTCGTGGTAAAGCTGCACGTATCAAGAAGAAATCATTTTAATCATTTGTATATAAATGATATTGAAAACGCTCCGATAATATTCGGAGCGTTTTTTGTATATTTGTGCTTCTCATATATAATTGTTTCAGATGTATCACAAAACTCAGGCTGTTGTTTTAAGCATTTTAAAATATAATGATAGGTATTCTATAGCTCATCTTTTTACGCGCGAGTTTGGACGAGTTGCATATCTTATTCCTCGCACAGCGGGCAAACGTTCAAAGGTGAACCCTTTGTTGTTTTCGCCTTTGGCATTATTAAATGTTGAGGTGGAGCATCTTCCTAATCGTGGTATTCAGAGAATTAAAGAGTCACAACGTTTGGTTTTACAGTATGATATTGTGACGGATATGACTAAAATATCAATTACTTTCTTTTTATCCGAATTTCTAACTAAGGTTATTAGAGAAACAGATGATAGTATTTTGCTATTTGAGTATCTTAAAAATAGCATAGAGGTGCTAGAAGAGACTAAGATAGGTTTAGCCAATTATCATCTGACATTTATGTTTGGGCTAACGAGGTTTTTGGGGATAAATCCCAATTTAGAGGAGTATGAGAAAGGTTGCTATTTTGATATGATTAATGGGGAGTTTACTCATTTGGCCCCTCTGCATCAACATTTCCTTAGGGGGACGGAGTGTGATTTTCTTCGTAAACTATCGCGTATCAATTACTCAAACATGTATTTGTTCAAGCTCTCAAGGCACAATAGGAATGCTATAATTGATCGTTTGTTGACCTATTATAGATTACATGTTCACGAGTTTTCGTCTTTAAAGTCGCTAGATATTTTGAGTGAACTATTTTGATGTCTTAAAGGCTTGAAACACTATTACTCGCCCTTGTGTGTTTATTGTAAACTGATCTGATAATGATACATTTAATGTGCCTTCCCACCAGTTTTTTAATATCCTATTCTCAATTGTATATTGAAGCCCAGTTGATGTCATTGGGACTTGATCGATAGCAAATATTGAGATCTTTTCACCATTAAAGCTATTGAAAGTTGTGCTGCAATTAATAGGAGAAAACACCCCCCAGTTGGTAATCATTCTCACATTTACCTTCAAGATATATTCGGCTAGCAATGAGATGTTTCCGATGGCATGGTCTTCTCTGAAGCCAGTGCCGCCAACTATTGTGATATCATTTATTCCTCTTTCGATACAAAAGTTTACCGCTTTGGTAAGGTCATTATTCTCCTGTTCTGAAACATGGTGAAGTATATCGGTAAACTTTTCTCTATTCTCATCAGAAATTGAGTCCAAATCGCCAACTATTGCATTGGGAATATTTCCAGCGGCAATAAAATTATTTGCTGCTCCATCACAGCAAACTATATATGAGGCATTGTTTATTACTGATAAGGGTATGTCGTGGCTAGGGTATCTGCCATTAGCTATAATAACTGCGGAATTAGGCATCTTAATGTATTGTTTTTATACGTTTGTCAAACTTTATATTTACAAAGATAACCTACAACTTTATATAGAGACCAATAAAACGAAAATTATATCATAAAAAATGCACGCCTGACAGTGCGTAACTATACAGGCGTGCATGAAAAGAAATTTAGTGCGCTATATTATTATATTTTATTCTTTTTGATTGTAAGATTGTAAACAAAAAGGAATAGAGTAATTGTTCCAATAGCAAAGATAGTATCACCAATCAAGCGAGCCCATTTGAATAGGTTTACTATTGGTTGTTGCATAAACTCGGCTGAACGTGCCCACCACATACCGTGGTTAACGCTGGCAACTGTTTGCATCATTCCCACTGGAAGAAGACTCAAGAACACCATAGCAAGCAAGCCTATGTTTAGAGACCAGAATGTGAACTTGATTAACTTGTCATTCCATACATGTTTGCGATACATACTTCTCAATACGAATAGCATTAATCCAATTCCTAACATGCCGTAAACACCAAATAGGGCAGCGTGTCCGTGCAATGGTGTGGTGTTAAGTCCTTGCATATAGTATAGTGCAATTGGTGGATTAATCAAGAAACCGAATATACCAGCACCTAGGAAGTTCCAGAATGCAACCGAAAGCAGGAAATAGATAGGCCATTTATAGTCTTCTAACCATTTTGTGGCTTTACTCATTCTATAATTGTGGAATGCTTCAAATCCTATCAATATTAATGGCACAACTTCAAGAGCACTAAATGTGGCTCCCACTGCCATTACACCAATTGGAGTGCCACTAAAGTATAAGTGGTGGAATGTTCCTAAAATACCTCCAGCAAGGAATATACTTGTAGAGAATAAAACGTTCATCGTTGCAGTCTTAACTCGTAGAAGTCCTAAGCGTGTGAATAGGAAAGCTGAAACAACGGTGGCGAATACTTCAAAGAAGCCTTCAACCCATAGGTGAACTACCCACCAACGCCAATACTCGGCAATTGCTAGGTTGGTTTGTCTTCCCCACATCAATCCAGCTGCATAGAATAATGCAATTGAGAAACAAGATAGTAGAAACAAAATTAATAAACTCTTCTCTTGTGTGCCCTTTTTAATAACTGGCATAATTGGGCGAACCATTAGTGCCAACCATAGGAATAGTCCAATAGTTAGAAGTATTTGCCAGAATCTACCTAAGTCCACGTATTCATATCCTTGGTGACCAAAATAGAAGTTTTCTACTAGTCCAAGTTTTTGCATAACTCCAAACCATTGTCCGATAAGTGAACCACCTACCACAATTAGCAGGGCTATGAATAGTACGTTGACACCAAGCTTTTGATATTTTGGGTCTTTTCCACTTAATGATGGCCCAATATACAGACCAGTGGCTAGCCATGCAGTTGCAATCCAGAATATAGCAATTTGTACGTGCCATGTTCTTGTGATAGAGTAGGGGAGGAAACTAGCAATATCAATGCCATAAAGACCATCACCCTCTACTCCATAGTGTGCGGTGATTACACCAAGCATCACTTGAGCTAAGATAAGTAGATTTACAATCCAGAAATACTTTTTAGTAGCTCTCATTGATGGTGTTACAACCTGATTCATCAGTGGGTCTTCAACAGGCTTTAAAGTTTCTTCCTCTTTTGTTCTGATGTTTACCCAAATTAATAATCCAATACCTACAAGTAGCATTATTATACTAAATCCTGTCCATATAATTAGGCTACCAGTTGGCACGTTACCAATTTGGCTGTCATTTGGCCAGTTGTGAGTATAGGTAAGATCTGAGTTTGGGCGCTCTGTTACACAAGCCCATGATGACCAGAAGAAGAATGTAGCCATCTTGTCCATCCTATCTGTATCTTGTATGCTGTTTTTGGGTATGGCATAGTCTGCCCTAAGCTGATCTAGTGCTGGATTATCCATAAACAATCCTGTATAATAATCCTTCAGATGAAGAAACACTTCATATCTTTCATCAGACATGGTTAGATTTTTGGTGCTCTCATCATAAGTGTTTTTACGAAGAAATAGCTGAAGTCTTTTTTCTAAAGCAGCTTGTTCTTCTGCACTTACAGCTTCAAAATCGCCTCCAGCCCACTTGTTAAGCAAGTATTGAGCCTCACGATGAAGATAATCTGCATTCCAGTCGGGTGCCACATACGCTCCGTGACCCCAAATAGAACCTACCTGCTGTCCACCGATACTTTGCCAGATGTTCATCCCATCCTTAATGTCTTGTCCCGAGAATAGAACTTGACCTGATTCATTTACTACCTGCTCGGGCACAGGAGGTTTTGTTTGATAGATTTGCTTACCGTAATATAAAAGAACCGCAAATGAGATTCCCATTACCAGCGCAAGAGTAATCCAAAGTTTTCTTAGTTTCATAAGTAACTGTTTTACTAAATTAGTGATTAAAATGTTATTAATTTGCTGTGATTAGTGTTTACTAATTTTACTATTCGGACTAAAGTATCTTTAATAGTTCTACGTAAAACTAAATCTTGATTTTCTTTGTTTTAAAAAAACACCTATTGTTAAATTACCGACTTGAGATTTTGATTTACCCTTCTCTTGGGTATTATTAATTGATTATTTATCAAATAATTAAACTGTGAAAAATGTTAATATATGATTTGTTTGATACCTGTATATGACAATATTTGTACAAACCATGCCACAAATGTATATTTTATTTAATAAAGAGCAAAGAAAATTGGATTAATTATATATTTATTGTCAATGTGCATCCAATAGTTATAATGGAAGACTGTATGCAGCAATAATATGACTAGCCAAACCAAATAAAACAAAGATGTGAAAAATGGCATGCACAAATTCTCTTTTAGCTGTGGCATATATTGCAGCTCCGATAATATAAAATGCACCACCCGCTACCAACCAATATATAACGCTCATGCAATCCTGAGCTTTAGCTGATTCAATAAGCGGCTTGAATGCTATTACAACGATCAATCCCATGGCTACGTATGAGATTGTTTTTAGGTGGCTGTTTTGTTTTAATTTTCCAAAACTTACTATGATACCAACTATTGCCACCAGCCACACTATTGAAAGAACAATTGTGCTCCATATCACTTCATTGCGCAACAATATAAATGTAAAGGGCGAATAGCTGGCCGCTATTAGTAAGTATATGCTGGCATGATCGAAGTGGCGTAGCTTCGATTTAGTTTTTGGGGTTTCCACAAAATGATATATTGTGGATGCAAGCATGCAGGATATCATTCCAATCGAAAAAATCAAATAGGCTATAACAGCTATTTTGTCTTTTGCCTCAATTGCCTTTTCCATTAAAAAATATGATGCAATTATAGCCATTATTACTCCAATGGCATGAGTTATATAGTTTGCCCTCTCTTCGCGTAAAGTATAGAAAGACTTGTTAGACATTCTAAATATATTTAGTTTAGTTTTATTTTGCTGTTATTAGCTTCATATTTTTAAAACAGTTTGTCAATTTATTTGTTCAGATTCTCAATGGCTCAATCATTGATTAAAATTGCTATTAGATTTTAGTCATATTTTCTAGTTTGAGAAATATGCTTAAATATGCACAATAATGGTTGAATTCTAATAATTAGAGATTTCTAATGCATAAAATATTTACACAAATACTTCAATACCTTAATAGGTCGTTTCTACTCTTGGTAAACTCAAAGTTCGCATAGCGTTTGCCGTTGGGATGTTTATTTTTAGTTTGCTATTTCTTATTCCTTTTATTCCGTTCAATATTACCGAATGGATTGTATATACATCTCCTTTCAAGGCACTACAAATACCTGGTTTGGCAGTTATTGTGGGTGTTATCATTTTTATTTCGCAGATGTTGCAATATCTATTATTCCGAAAGAAGGAGTTGAAAAATTATCATGTTATACTTAGCTTCGTTTTAGATGTTATATTTATTAGTATACCGTTAAGCTTACTTTACTCGATACCGGCTAATAGCTTTTGGATTGAGTTTAGAGAAACATTAGCGATTGTAACCCCTCTTGCTTTTCTGTGTTATGTTCTTGGCATCACATTTATGATATTATGGAGTGGCTATAAGCACAGACAAGGATCTAGCCATGATTTTAATGCAAAGGCTCCTATTGTGGTGGAGCGTATTAATATCAAAGATTCAAATGGACAGATTAGGCTCTCGTTGCGTCCCGAAGATTTACTGTATTTCGAGTCGGCCGATAATTATATATTGGTGCATTTCAGAAAAAAATATCAATTGGGTAGAGAATTAATACGAAACTCTTTAAAAAATATAGAAACTGAACATCAGGAGCAGGGCTGTATTAGATGCCATAGATCATATATTGTAAATCTGGCTAACGTGTCAACAATTAGGAAGAGAGGTAGAGCATATGAGATTGCTATAGAGGGAGTTGATGTGCCTATACCAATATCAAGAGGTTATGTGAAGAATGTGAAAGATATGCTTGAAAGCCCTTGATTCCATTTGCCCATTCATCCCACTTATACCATATTATGACTTTATACCCCTGAAATCGCAGGTATATCATTTCCATATTTATCTTTGCTTTGTAATATTAATCTAAAAAACTAAAGAGAATATGAAAAATGTATTATTAGTGTTTTCGCTACTTTTTGCTTTTATGGCTTGTAGCAAAGATGAAACACCTTCATTGCCTGCGTTGGATGTTAATGTAAAACAAATAGAGGTTGAAGCCGAAGGTAAAACTGTTGATGTTTCTGTGTCATCCAATGTTAGTTGGTCAGTTTCGTCAAGCGCCTCTGATTGGTGTACAGTGAGTCCTCAGTCGGGATCTGACAATGGTAGTTTTCAGGTGAAAATAGAACCTAACCCAACACTATCTTCTCGCGATGCAAAAATCACTATAAAAGGTGAGGGATTAGAAAAGACAATTAATGTTGAACAAGAAGCAGCATCTAAAGAGGATTTGCTATCGGGAAGCACATGGGAAATGATTAGCCAAGAAAGTGGAGATGAGAACTACAACGATTTGGTGGGGACTATAATTGAGCTTAAGGCCGATAAAAGCACTGTAGCTACAATGAACCTTGAAATTGAAGAGGGAGTATTCCTTGACAAAATTGAGGGTACATGGAGCATCAGCGGTGATGTTATTTCAATAGAAGGTGAATTCATAGGTATGGATGCTGAGCTTACTTTTGAAATTAAGAATATGACTGAAGAGGTTATGGAGTGTGTGATGAATATTAATCTTCCACTTCTTCCACCAGATGGAATACCTGTAGTATTAAAAAGAAAATAATAAAAGTAGAGTTTATATCTTTTTTAAAGGTTCACAGCGTAGGGGGTTGCTTATCAATAAGCAACCCTCTTCTTTTAAAGTGCTGGGGTGAGTGTCACGAAAAAATAATTTTACTTTTCACACAAATAATTGCGCCGAGTGTTGCACAATTAAAAAACTTGTACTACTTTTGTCGTCGGTTTGCAAAACATACGGCGAGATAGCTCAGGTGGTGAGCGTCCCGATATAATCGGGAAGGTCTCACAAAGCAAATATTCGGCGAGATAGCTCAGATGGTTAGAGCGCATGATTCATAATCATGAGGTCCCGAGTTCAATTCTCGGTCTCGCTACTTTT
>CAYTQG010000063.1:0-13753 GCA_964439965.1 uncultured Proteiniphilum sp. | reverse complement strand
CCTTGTGTAGTGAATGAATATAAACATCATAAAAAATAATAATTATGATATTTCAATTTAAAATTCAAATTAAGGGTATTACTAAGCCGCCCGTATGGCGAAGAGTGACAATAGATGCAAATAGTAGCTTTAGGGATTTGCATAATCTTATTCAGGTTTCTTTTGGATGGACGTTTAGCCATTTGTATTCATTTTCTCAAAGAGCTTTTTCGGGCGACTATAGTATCGAAGATCCCGAATTCGCAGGTGATTTATTTGGAGAGCAAGAAACTGTGGATTCAACAAAGGTGAAATTAAAGGATATCTTTAAGAGTGAAAAACAGAAATATGTTTATGTTTATGATTTTGGTGATAGCTGGGAGCATGATATAACTTTGGAGAAAATAGTGAAAGATGAAAATTTAAATATACCCTTATGTATTACTGGCAAAGGACAGTGTCCTCCAGAAGATTGTGGAGGTGTGTGGGGTTATGAGGAATTGAAAGAAATACTTAAAGATCCAACTCATCCTGACTATGACAATATGGTTGACTGGCTGTGGATAGATGAGGGGAGTGAATGGGACCCAAATGAATTTGATGTTGACTTTGTTAATGACAATTTGCGCAACTATTGGATATTTGAATAAGGTGTAGGCCTGCTTAATATATTTGATATTTAGTTTGTTCAATTTTAGATTGATTCCTAATAAACATACTTAAACCAAACTTTAATAATTATGACTGAGAAGAAAATTTTTGTGGCTTCGGATGAGGCTAAGGGCAAGGCTAAGCAGTTGAGGCTGTTTGCTATGCTTGCATGGATTGTGGCTATTGCGGGCGAGGTGTTTGCAATACTTAAGCTTATTAGCAATGAAACGCTTACGATGCTGATTGTGGCTATTGTGGTGATTTTGGCTTTGGCTATCACTGGGTCGGTGTTGTGGAAAAAGTCGAATAGGCTTGACCCGGCATCGGAGAAGGATAAATTTAAATTTTTCGTTCAAAATCAGTTGGGTGCAATAATGGCGGTGTTGGCTTTCCTGCCGTTGGTTATTCTTATTTTTACTAACAAGGATTTGGATGGTAAAACTAAAGGGATTGCTGGCTCAATAGCTGTGGTGGCTCTTTTGATTGCGGGTATTACGGGTGTGGATTTTAATCCGCCTTCGGTAGAGAAATATACTGAACAGATTAATGCTCAAACTGATTTGATTAAGAATTTGAATAATGGGGTGGATTATGTTTATTGGACTAATCATGGTAATAAGTATCACTTGGATTCGGATTGTCAGCATATCAGGGGTAGAGAGCAGCACTCGGGCACTGTGGCTGAGGCTTGGGAAGAGAGAAAAATTGGCGACTCGGAGCTGTGTGCTACTTGCCGAAAGGCGGCGGAGAAGCGTATGGGGGCTGAGCCTGCGCCTGAGCTGATGGATGAGCCTGCGGCTGATGAGCTGGTGGATGAGGTGGCTTAGATTTGCTAAATAGCTAGATAAAGATATAGAAAAGGCTGCAAGATGTGGTGATGCGTTTCACCTTCTTGCAGCCTTTTTGTATTGTGATATGTGTGTATGGCTGTGTGACAATAGTTAAATCTGATCGTAGGGTAGCCCTGCGATTAGGTCTGATATTTTGTCGATGCCTTCTTGGAGTGGTTTTGATACCATACCTTTCATCAATGCATTGATTTTTGAGCGTACCGTTATCTTCATTCTTGTGTCGTTTTCAGACTTTTGTACTAATTGTATCCACAATGTGGTGTCGAATGGAAGATTTTCGGATTGAAATTTTACTAGCTTGTTGGGTTCGCGCTCTACTACTCTAAACTTTACTTCGCCCACGGGGCTTACATTGAATGAGCAGCTGTCGCTATCGAACTTGAAATCTTGTATCTTGTCTTGCGGTATTTTATCTTTTACTAGGTCGAGCTTGCTAAGATCGGATAATACTCGGAAGACAGCCTCATCGTTGTGAGGAATTTTTTTTATATCGCTCGTAAATTCAGTCATATGTTGATGTTGTTGTTTGTAATTTTATTGATTAACCCCATTTGTCGGGTGCTTTGCGCCAGTTTTGAAGTGTGCTTAAGTCCGACTCTTCGATGTAGTCGATACGCAATGCTTCGTCGAGTACGGAGTCGTAGTTGGTTAGCGTGGTGAGATTGACACGTGCTTCGCGCATGCTTTCTTCGGCCACTGGGAAGTTGTATGTAAATATTGCAACCATGCCCAATACATCTGATCCTGATTGACGAATTGCTTCAACTGCCTTTAAGCTGCTCATGCCTGTGGAGACAAGGTCTTCGACTACTACCACTTTTTGTTTTGGTTTTAAGTCGCCCTCAATTAGGTTTTCTAATCCGTGTCCTTTGGGTGCCGAACGAACATATACAAATGGTAGGCCTAATACGTCGGCTACAATTGCTCCGGGGGCTATGGCGCCTGTGGCAACTCCGGCTATGGCTTCTACATTTGGATATTTTTCGAGGATGATGCGAGCAAATTCAACTTTGATGAAGTTGCGTACCTCTGGATATGACATGATCTTTCTGTTGTCGCAGTAGATTGGTGATTTCCATCCTGATGCCCATGTGAATGGATTTGAAGGTTGTAACTTAATTGCTTTAATTTTTAATAGCTTGTCTGCAGTTAGTTTTTCTAAACTGTTCATAATATCAATTTGTCTTTTAGTTTTCAGATTAACCGCAAAATTAATAGTTTTTATTGTGAAGTGGATGCTTTTGTCTAAATTAATTTTAAATTGCCTCGCCAATTGTTGCTGCACTTATTTTAATATTGGGTGCTGATAGGAGTGTGTGGGCGCATGCTTCGATGGTGGAGCCGGTGGTGATGATGTCGTCTAAAAGGAGGATGTGTTTGCCTGCAAACTGTGGTGGGTTGTTTAGTTTGAAGATGCCTTCTACGTTTTGCCAGCGTTGTGTTTTTGATAGGCGGGTTTGGGATGGGTTGTCGATTTCGCGTGTGAGATTGTCGTCGGATATAGGTATGCCTGTGGTGCGTGATATGCCTTGCGCTATTAGTAATGATTGGTTGTAGCCGCGCTTTTTTATTTTTCGTTTGTGTAGGGGGATGGGTACTATAAAATCTATAGTAGTGATGAAGGGCGACTGAAGAAGCTGTAGTCCGAATGCTTCGCCGATAGAGATGCCTATGTGTGGATTGTTTTTGTATTTTAGTTCGTGTATGATGGGTTGGAGTGTGCCGCCTTTGTTGAACTTGCTGAAGGTGACTATTCTCTCAAAAGGAAAGCGTCCTTCGATTTGTTTTTCAACGCTGTTGTGTGGGTTGAGGTGACTATCGGTGCGTGGTAGTGATAGGAGGCAGTCGATGCAGGCTGCGCTTTCTGCTTCTACATGTTTGTTATTGCACACTGGGCAGATACACCTAAATGTTAGATGTGAGGTTTTAGATGGTTTTGCTACCATGGTTCTTCGTCTATTGTTGATATTTTATCGAGGCATTTAAGTATTTCGTTCATTGCGAAACCGCGAGATAGGGCAAAGCGTATTACTTTGGTGCGCTTATCATATTCGGTGTCGGCTTTTGTGCTGTCGTATTTCTTTTTGATAATGGACATTAGGTGTTCGGTGAGCTCTTCGGGTTCGAGCTCTTCGAGAACGTTATCGATAATTGATGTGGGTATCTGTTTTTGTGATAGTGTGTATCTGATTTTCTTTTCGCCCCATTTTGAGAATCGTATTTTATCGCTCACAAAGCTTCGTGTATATCTTTCGTCGTCGATAAATTTATTTTCAATAAGCTTTGCGATTATCTTATCTATTGTTTCGGGATTTTGCCCAAGTTTGTAAAGCTTTTGACGTATGTCGAAAGTGGAGTACTCTTTTCGTGAGCAGATTCGCATCATGCGCGATAGTGCGTTTTCTTCTGATATTGGTTTTTTATCACTGTGTCCCATTTTGTTTTTACTTTTCGGCTTTTACCATTCTTTGGTTACCGGCTAAATCTGTTTTTAGTTGTATGTTTTTAAATCCTTTGTTGTGTAGCATTTGCACTGTTTCATTGGCAAAGTATTGATTAATTTCGAAATACAGTTTGCCTCCTATGTTAAGTGAGGATTGGGCAAAGTTAGCAATTTGTTCGTAAAAGAGCAATGGCTGATTGTTGGGCACAAATAGTGCTATCTGTGGTTCGTGGTTGAGAACGGTTGAGGTCATTATCTTTTTTTCGTCTTCGGTGATGTAGGGCGGGTTGCTAACTATTATATCTAATGGTTGTGAAGCGGTGTTTGTGTTGAGAATATCTACCTGATTGAATGTTACGTCAACTTGATTTATTGTAGCATTGTGCTTTGCTACTTCTAAAGCTTGGGGCGATATGTCCCACGCGCTTACTTGTGCATTATTGGGTAGATGCTTTGCAAGCGATATAGCTATACAGCCACTTCCCGTGCCAATGTCGAGAAGATGGAATTTGCTGCCTCTTTTATTTTCATTTTCTATTATCCATTCTACTAGTTCTTCGGTTTCGGGGCGTGGGATGAGCACGTGCTCGTTTACCTTGAACTTGAGATTGAAGAACTCGCATTCTCCTAAAATATATTGTATGGGCTCTGACGTCTTGAGCTTATCAATTATTTCGTTTAATATTTTAAGCTGTGAGTCAGATAAATTATTAAGTTTGTAAGTCAAAAAATCCACAAATGATATATGAAGCTTAGTGTCGAGAATCATTTGGGTGATAGTTCTTATTTCGCCTTGCGTATAAAGTGGCTGAAGCTCATTTTGTATGTGGTCTTTAAGTTTTATCATTATGTATGAATGGATTTTTTTCTGTTTTAATGCGTAACAAATGTACATAAAAGTTTTATGCATATCCACAGCCCCATAAGAATTATTACATTCCCACCGTTACATCATTTTATTTTGCCACACTAAGCTGCAATGTAGCCAATACCTTCTTTATACTTGATGAATAAATCATTTTTCAATGCTTATTTTAATTTATACTATATCTTACACAAATATCAGATACATTCATATTTAATACAAACATCGAATTAATAACTGATTGCCATTTTTAAGCGCATAGTTCTACTCAATAATTTATAAAATAGATGTTTGCAAATATGTTTTTGAGGTATTCACGCGTAAATGACACAAAGCACAACTATTTTTTGTGGTGATTACGAGTTTTAGGTATAATTTAAAGTATGTTTTTATGCTATTCACGAGTAAATATGATAAATGAAAGGTATAAAAGATTACTAAAACAGGTTTTTTGCTCATTCTGCAGTATGTTTTTGGACTATTCACGCATGAAACACCAAAATACAAGTGCTATAAACAAGCTTTAGCCCATTTTATATAAAACCGATGCAAAAAAATGATGGTAAGAACAATTATTAATACTTTTGTGGTAACAACTATTCAATTTAAAAAAACAGTGCCACTTAATTGAAAATTAAGCCTTATGCTAGTTTTGAGATGTATGTATCTGGATAAAGGAGAATTTGTATAAAAAAAGATAGAGAAAGAATGACAATTGATGAGAAATATATGAGTCGCTGTTTGCAGCTTGCGGCCAAAGGTGTGGGCTGTGTGGCTCCAAATCCTATGGTGGGGGCTGTGATTGTGGAAAATGGCGAAATTATAGGCGAGGGTTTTCACAGAAAGTATGGTGAGGCTCATGCCGAGGTGAATGCTATTAACTCGGTGAAGGATAGGGAGCGACTGAAGAGTGCTACTATTTATGTGTCGCTGGAGCCTTGCGCTCATTATGGTAAGACTCCGCCTTGCGCCGAGCTAATAGTGAGGAGCGGAATACCTAATGTGGTGATGGCTATGACTGATCCAAACCCGAGTGTGGCTGGGAGGGGTATTGAAATATTGAAGAGTGCGGGGGTGAATGTAGTTACAGATGTGTTGAGAGATGAAGCTGTGGAGCTTAATAGGGTTTTTGTGACTAACCAGGTGTATAAGCGGCCCTTTGTGGTGCTAAAGTGGGCGCAAAGTGCTGATGGTTTTATGGATGAGGCTAGGGCCGTGGGCGATGGCAAGGGGGCTGTGGTGTTTTCGAATGATGTTACGTCGGTGTTTGTGCATAAGTTGCGAACGGAAATACAGGGTATAATGGTTGGCACTAATACTGCTTTGCTGGATAACCCAAAACTGAGTGCAAGAAGTTGGTTTGGAAAAAACCCTGTGCGTGTAGTGCTGGATAGGTCTGGTAGATTAAACAATAAGTTGTCGCTGTTTGATGGTTCGGTTAGAACTATCGTAATTACTGAGCTTGAGAAGTATCATATTTCAGGGGCGAATGTGGAGCCGCATACGATAGATTTTACACAAGATGTGCCTAAGCAGATATTAGGGGTGCTTTATAATAACAATGTGTACTCGGTGATGATTGAGGGTGGTGCAAGCTTGCTTAATAGCTTTATTGATGCTAATTGCTGGGACGAAGCTTTTGTGGAAGTGTCTTCTAAGAAAATTGGTTCGGGAGTGATGGCTCCTAGCATTGATAGGTTTGAGAGCGTGTCGAAATGCATAAAAAGTTCTGTTAGACACCATTTAAAGAATAAAACAACTCAAAATATTATTTAAATGTGCTCATTATTATGGTTAAAGCAGAAAATATTTCTACTTTTGCAAAGCTTATAAGTATTGTACAATATATATTGAAACAAATGATTTTGAAATATTTCTACCGCTCAGTTGGTATATTATTATGGGTGCTGATGCTGTCTTCGTGTTTAGACTCAAATACAACGCAGATTGATCAATCAAAAGATGCCCAGATTTACTCCTTTAGTTTGACATCGGCTACCGATTCGAACAACTATTTTAATGATGTAAAATTTAGCATTGACCAGATTAAAGGTCAGATATTTAACCGCGACTCTCTTCCATATCTGTTTGATGTGGATAGTGTGATGGTGAGTATTTCGAGTGGGCAAAGTGCTTTGTTTTCAAATATTACCTTTAATCTACGTGATAGTGATAGCACTTATACATGGAATAGCAAGGACTCTGTGGCAACGCATCGATTGAAATCGATAGAGACTACTGCCGAGGATGGAAAGACAAAAATGAAATACGATATAAAAATAAATATTCATCAGCAAGACCCATATATTATTAATTGGGACTTGATGGCGAGCGACTATTTTAATGCTTCTCCCATTGAGAGCCAGAAGACTATACTGATGGGTGATAAGTTTATTACTTATTACAAATCTATGGGGCAGGTGAGGGCTTCTGCGGCAAATATTGAAAGTGCAGGAGTGTGGAGCCCAGTTGTTGTGGCAGGTTTGCCAGCTGTGGTGGATTTATTATCGATAGTGTCTATTGAAAGTGAAAATTCGTCCATTGTATATGTATTAGATAATAATAAAAAGGTATATGCTTCTACTGATGGTATGCTGTGGAGCGAGGTAGATGCCGATTATACAGTAGAGGCTATATATGGCAATCTTCCTTTTATAACTGGCGAATATGCTACGCTTGTGGCTATAAATGTGGATGGAGATATAAAATTTGCTACTACCACTGATTTTAGTTCGTTTGATATTATGAATAATATTCCCGCAGGAATGCCTTTGTCGGGCTTTTCGGCTGAGAGTCTAAATAATCCTTCTGTTTACTCTGCAAAATATATAATTCTATATGGTGGAGTAGATGTGGAAGGTAAAACAAATAAAAAGATATGGATCGTTCAGAATAAAGATGAGGATATAAAAACTATTGCTGAGAGCTTGCCAATGGAGGTAGATGATGCTCAGTTGTTTTTGTACGACGAAAAGGTTTACATAATGGTTAGTGAGGGTGGTGAAAATAAGCTATACTCATCTAAAAATTATGGACTTAACTGGACATCTGATGGAGAAAATCAGTCGGTGGCTGAGGAGATGTCTTTTAGAAGGGGTGCTTCAGTTATTTCTGACTCTGATAATTTTATATGGATTTTCGGTGGAAAGTCTATCAACCAATCTCAAATAGTGGATGCCTGGAGAGGTAGGCTCAATAAGTTGGCTAAATAAAACAATGTATTGATACTTTATGAACTAAAATTGCGTTATAGAAAGACAACCCAACCGCTTTTAGCAATGAAAAAAATAGAGTTAGTATCTTTCTTGTGTTTAATTTTAGTTTTCGGCCTGTCTCTTGATAGAGCTTATGGGCAAGAGTATAAATATGAAATAGGGCCTATTGGTGGAGCTTCATTTTATATGGGTGATGCTAATAGAACTAAGTTGTTTCTGAATATGGGTTCAGCTGTTGGACTGATGCACAGATACAATATGAGCCTTAACTGGTCGGTGAAATCGAATCTTGTTGTTGGACAGGTTTCGGGAAATACAAAGTATTCAGACAATGTGTTCCCTAATGGAAATGAGACGTCTTTTAAAAGAAATTTTATAGACGTAGGTGCACAGATTGAGTATAATTTATTTAGATATAGTGATCAGTTTTCCTATTTAAATACACGTGGATATACTCCATATTTGTTTTCAGGAGTGGGGTTGACGGTTGCTTCGGGCGAAAGTGTGTTTGTAAATGCTAATATACCGATTGGGATTGGTGTTAAATATAAAATTAGAAATAAGCTTAACATTGGGCTTGAGTTCTCGATGAGAAAGCTTTTTGGAGATGATTTTGACGTGACTGAAAAATCAGATAATTGGAACTTGGATTCTCCATTTGGAATAAAGAGTAGCTTTATAAAAAATAAAGATTGGTATTCGCTTACTATGCTGTTTATCTCTTGGGAGTTTGGGGAAAAGTATAATCCTTGTTGTGATTAAAATTTTAATTGAGAATATTATAATAATATATGTCGCTGATTGACAAGATAGATATAAACAATGTTCCTAACCATGTAGCTATTATAATGGATGGCAATGGAAGGTGGGCTAAACAAAGAGGTCTTGACCGAAAGGAGGGACACAAAAATGGTGTTGACTCGGTTAGGCAGGTTGTTGAGGCAGCTGCCCAAGCGGGAGTGAAATGGCTTACCATCTATGCCTTTTCTACAGAGAACTGGCTTAGACCTAGTGATGAGGTGGATGCTCTGATGGAGTTAATGGTGTTTGCGATAGCAAATGAGACATCACAGCTTATTAAAAACGGCGTTAGCCTGAGATTTATAGGTGATGTGGATAGATTGCCTAAGAATACAAAAGACTCGATTGCTAGGAGTACGGAGGCTACTAAGGATGGACAAAATTTAAATCTTGTGGTTGCTATTAGCTATTCGTCGCGATGGGAATTATCGGAAATCACGAAGTCGATGTGCAAGGATGTGAAGAATGGATTGCTTGCGGTGGATGATATTAGCGATGAAACCATTGATGAATATATATCTAAAATGAGTGTGCCAAATGTAGATTTGCTTATTAGAACCGGGGGTGACTTGAGAATAAGTAACTTCCTTTTGTGGCAAGCGGCATATGCAGAGCTGTACTTTACAGATTGCTACTGGCCAGATTTTGGAGATCAACAGTTTTATGAATCGATTATAGATTTTCAGAAAAAAGAAAGGCGCTTTGGAAAGACCAGCGAACAAATAAAATTAGAAACTGATATAGAATAGAGACACGCATTGGCTACACTTATGCGATGCAATAAAATAATAACGATGTTAAAGAAAAAACTTCAATTAGTATTTATATTTTCCACTGTTTTTAGCATGCTATCGTTTGCTCAAGTTGCTACAACAAACGATACTATCGAGGTGGATATACCTAAAGATTTGCCAGTGGTTAACTATACTGCTACACCAAAAAAATATGTAATTGCAGATATTGATGTTACAGGTGTTGAGGGCACAATGTATGAGGATCAGCATTTTGTGCTTTTTGGCTATTCTGGACTTGAAATTGGTCAGGAAATTCAAATTCCAGGCGAGGATATTACCAATGCGGTTAAAAGATTTTGGAGACTTGGCCTTTTTTCGGATACGAAAATATTACTTACAAAGATTGAAGGCGATAGTGCGTGGCTTGAGATTAGACTTAAAGATAGACCAAGAGTTTCGGACATCAGATACTCGGGTATGAAGAAGAGTGAGAGGGAGGATATTGAGAAAAAAATATCGATGGTAAAGGGAAATCAAATTACTCCTAATCAGATTAATAGTGCAAAGACTATTATTGAAAGATATTTTGATGAAAAGGGTTTTGGTGAGGCTAAGGTTTCGATAATGGAGCGCCCAGACGTTAGTGGTAAGAATATGGTTATCCTTGATATTGATGTGGACAAGAAAGAGAAAATTAAGGTTCGCAGTATTAATATAACGGGTAACGAATCTATTAAGACTAGTAAGCTGAAATGGGCTATGAAGAAGACCAACGAAAAGGGCAATCTTCGTCACTTGTTTAGAACCAAAAAGTATGTTGAGAATCTATATAAAGAGGATAAGAGAAATCTGATTAATAAATACCATGAGTTTGGTTATCGTGATGCTGAGATTATAAGGGATACTGTATATAAAGCAGATGATAAGACTGTAAATATTGAGATAGAGGTTGATGAAGGACCACAATATCATATTAGATCTATTAACTGGGTGGGAAATACTCAGTACAATTCGTATGATTTAAATAGAACTCTTAATATGAATCCGGGTGATATATATAATCAGAAAAAACTTGGAGATAGATTGACTAATGATGATGATGCGGCAATTAACTTGTATCAAAATCAAGGTTATCTGTTTTCGAATATAGATCCTATTGAGATTAATATTGAAAACGACTCTGTTGATATTGAACTTAGAGTAACTGAGGGGCCAAAGGCTACTATCAAGAGGGTGGTTATTCAGGGTAACGACCGACTTTATGAGGATGTGATTAGAAGGGAGCTTCAAACAAAACCGGGTGAGGTGTTTAGTAAGGAGGACTTGATAAGATCAGTAAGAGAGATTGCTCAAACTGGGCACTTCGATCCTGAGAACTTGCAGCCAGGTGTGGTGCCTAATCAAGAAGATGGTACAGTAGATTTGACTTATCCATTGACTTCGAAAGGTAATGACCAGATTGAGTTTTCTGCTGGCTGGGGTGTTACTGGACTAGTAGGTAAACTGAGCTTAAAGCTTAATAACTTCTCTGTTAAAAACCTGATTGACCGTCAAAACTACCGTGGTATTATTCCTCAAGGAGAAGGACAAACTCTTATATTGAGTGCTCAAACAAATGGTCAGTATTACCAATCGTATCAGTTTTCATTTATTGAGCCATGGTTTGGTGGAAAGAGACCTAATAACTTCTCACTAAATGCATACTACTCGAGATATACTGGTATGAACACCGATTTCTATTCACAAAATAATCCTTATATGTATGGTGGTGGATATTATGATCCATACAATCCATATTATGGTGGTGGATATGGCTATGGTGGTTACGGTGGCTATGGTGGGTACGGCGGTGGATACTATCAGGATATGATGGAGTATTCGTACGACCCTAATCAGGTATTTGAGATGATTGGTGCTTCGATTGGTTATGGTAAAAGATTGGAGTGGCCAGATGATTATTTCCAGTTAATGGGTGAATTTGGATATCAAAGATATAATCTGAAGAATTGGTCGTGGAACCAGTTCCCATTCCAAACTGGTAATAGTAATAGCGTTACATTTGGGTTGACTTTGGCACGACGTTCTACCGATAGCCCAATATATACACGTATTGGTTCCGAGTTTACGCTTAGTGTTTCGGCAACTCCACCATTCTCTTTGTTTGATAGCAAGGACTATTCAAAGATTGCTTATCGAGATCCTGCAAAGTATAAGTGGAATGAGTATCATAAATGGAAGCTTAAGGTTAGAACCTTTACTCCTCTTGCTTCGCCAGTAAATGTGAAGCGTACGCCTGTGTTGGCAACCAGAGTAGAGTATGGTTTCCTAGGTCATTATAATAAAAATAAGCTTACTCCTTTCGAGACTTTTGATATGGGTGGTGATGGTATGACTGGATACTCGTCGTCGTTTGCTACAGAGAATGTTGCTCTGAGGGGATATGATAATAACTCGATTGCACAGCAAGCAAGAGCTTACACTAGATTGGGTGTTGAGCTTAGATATCCTCTTATTTTGGAGCCAAACTCTACTATCTATGCGCTGACATTCCTTGAGGCAGGTAATGCATGGTATGACTTGAAAGATTTTAATCCTTTCGACCTTAAGCGTTCAGCCGGTGTGGGTGCTCGTATATTCTTGCCTATGATTGGACTTATGGGTATTGACTGGGCATACGGATTTGATCCTGTAAGAGGTAGCAGAAGCTATAGTGGTAGCCAATTCCACTTTATTATTGGGCAGGAATTCTAGGGATTTAACATTGATTACGGTTTGCAATATAAACGAAGTGAGATTTTGATAGTCTCTAAACTGTATAACAACTAAAACGATATATAATTATGAAAAGAATAATATTGCTTTCGATGTTTGTGCTTACTCTGGGTTTGACGAGTAGTTATGCTCAAAAGTATGCGTTAATTGATTTGGAATATATACTTGGGAAAATTCCTGAGTTTGAGAATGGTAATAAGCAACTTGAGGCTTTGTCAAAACAATGGCAAGATGAAGTTGATAAATCGGCCAAAGAGGTTGAAGCATTATATAAGAAGTATCAGGCTGATTTGGTTTTTCTTGCAGGTGAAGATAAAACCAAACGTGAGAATGAAATTGTTGCAAAAGAGAATGAGATTAATAAACTTCGAGATTCATACTTTGGCTCCCAAGGGGAACTATTTAAGAGACGTGAAGCTTTTATGAAACCAATTCAAGATGAAATATATGATGCCGTTAAAGAGATTGCTGCAGCAAATTCTTATCAAGTAGTGCTTGATAGAGCATCTGCTTCATCTATTATTTTCGCTTCTCCAAGCATAGATATAAGTGATCAAGTTTTGCAACTAATGGGATATTAATATTCAAATATATATTATCTTTGTGAACAAATTTAAAAACTAATAAACATTATTCATTTTAATTATGACCAAAAAATTAATAGTATTATTGCTTGCAATTGCTCCGTTTGTGGCCTTTGCACAAAGCGGAAAAATAGCTTACGTGAATACAAATGAGCTTTTTAGTCTAATGCCTGAGGTTCCTGAAATTGAAAATCAATTAGATAAAAAACAACAGGAGATTAGACAAAGTGGTGAGGCTTTGATTGAGGAGTTTCAAAAGAAAAGCGAGGAGTTTCAAAAGACTTTTGAAACTGCATCTGAATCAACAAAAGCTGATCAGCAAAGACAACTAGAGCAAATTCAAGAGCGTTACACTATGTTTCAACAAAATAGTAATAGAGAAATGCAAGAATTGCAAGAGAAGCTTTTAGCTCCAGTTCAAGATAAAATTGCGAAAGCTATAAAGGAAGTAGGAGATGATAAGGGTTATGCTTATATCTTGGATGTTGCTACGCAGCAGTCTCCAATAGTGTATATTCATGACTCTACAGAGGATGCTACTCCTTTAGTTAAAGCTAAATTAGGCTTGTAGGGATTGATATAAAAGACATATAAAAGTATATATAAAGTCGGGTTGGATGTTTAGTCCTTCTCGACTTTTTAGTTTTTATACATCTTGTGTTGCTATTGAAAATATTTGTTTGTTTTTGTGTTATTAAAGAACAATGAGCTTTGCTGTAATGTTTAATATATATTGATGTATCACAGCGTTTTAGTTTTAGTTGTTATTCAAGCATTCTCGTTACTGATGTTGCCGATGGTAATATTACTGTTTTAAGGATTGCTGTTTTTTAGACTTGTTGCTTTCATTTTTTAATA
>CAYTQG010000062.1:0-14279 GCA_964439965.1 uncultured Proteiniphilum sp. | reverse complement strand
TATGCCAATTGCGAAGCTTTTGTTTTCCCTTCACTTTTCGAGGGTTTTGGGCTACCAGTTATCGAAGCAATGCAGTTTGGGAAACCTGTATTTTCATCACAAGAGACTAGCTTGAAAGAGATTGGTGGCAACTACTCTTTCTTTTGGGAAAACTATGAGCCAAAATCTATGAGCAATTATATAAGAGATAAAATTGACCCGTTTTACAACAATAAAGATTATATCATGGGAGAAGTTGAGTATGCAGACTCATTCTCATACGAAAATCATTTCAAACATTATGAAGAATTATACAATGAACTTTGATATCGATTTGGTTTACCTATGGGTAGATGGAAGTGATATTGAATGGCTAAATAAGAAAAACGCATATCTAAATAAAGAGAAGGGATTAAATATTGATGCCGTATCAAAGGCTAGGACAATGGATAATGAAGAGCTGCTACACTCTTTGAGATCGGCAGAAATGTATGCCTCATGGATAAGGAAAATTTTTATTGTAACCGATAATCAAACACCTAAATGGCTTAACACCACCAATTCTCGTGTAGAGATAATAGATATTAGACAAATACTACCCCCAAGAGCATTACCTTGCTATAATTCAGTTGTGATAGAGTATTTCTTATATAAAATACCAGGTCTATCAGAGCACTTTTTGTATGCTAATGATGATATGTTTTTTAGCAAGAAACTTACTCCCGATTTCTTTTTTGATAGTAAAACTGGCCACCCTATAGTCCGCTTACAACGATCATATCTTGGTAATCTAACAAATAGATTTAAAGAGCGTTTTAATATCCACCGAAATCTATATCGTATTACTATAGACAACGCAGCAAAACTAATAAATAATCACTTTGGCAAATACTATTCAGCCACTCCACATCATAATATTGATGCATATTTACGAAGCGACTTGGAAAGAATAACCGAGGATGTGTTTAAAGATGAAATTAATGCAATTGTTGAAAATCATTTCAGACACGAAACAGATATCCAGAGAATTCTATTTCTGTATTATGCACTTGCTACTAAAAAAGGCGTACTGAAGTATTCCGATAGATATGATTCGTGCCGAATAAGGGTGTACAAACCTGACTATATGAAATTTATAGATAAATACAAACCATATCTTTTCTGCCTAAACGACACACCCCGTGCCACTGATGCCGATAGAACACGCATACAGCCATTTTTGGAGAGCCTATTCCCCAATAAGTCTAGTTTTGAGAAATAAGCTCAATAAGCCTATTTCTCAAAACTCGATTTATCAGGCAATATAGAGTCAAACGAATCTTTTAGGTTCTGCAACACCTGATCATAGTTGCGAACATGCACATTATCGTTCAAGCACACCAGTTTATAGCTCTGATTTCGCACAGCCTTAATAGCCTGTTTCGATTTTATTAAAAGTGGAAACATCTTCGTATCCTGATATGTATTATAAGGATTAAAGTTTGATTTGCATATCTGCCATGTTTTAAACAATTCAGGTGTCAAGTCATGATTACTTCTAAATCTATGGGTTGACATCTCACGAAGCTCCTCACCACAATTATCCCACACATCCTCAAATGTTGATTTCAAAAATGGCTGTGCGTTGTGTGGTGTTCTCAATGTAATAAATTTGCCATACGGTTTCAATAAGTGATTCAATCGCTTTCTCTTACCATACGATGGATGAAACCATTTATCATAATCACGCTTAAGCACCTCTTTCTTATCAAAGTGCTTATTAATAAGTCTGATATTATTGCTCAACATTTTTTCAAATTGAGATAACCCCCAGTTTGTTCTAAAAGTAGCAATATCATTAGGAAGTCCATTATTAAAAAATCGCTCCTTAGGCAAATCATCTATAATGAAAACATCATCATTGAAATACACAAAATGTTCCGACAGATCAGGAATCTTGTGCATGTATATCTCTATCAAATTCGAATTGAACACTGGTAGGTACTCATCTGGTATAAAATCTTTATGATCCACAAATCTCAGCTTTGGATTAGTCTCATCCAACCAGTCAGGCTTCTGTCCACAAGTCACAAAATGAACGTATCTAACCCAAGGGGCAAACTTTTCCACACCCCTAAACCAGTATTTAAGCAATCCATAATCGCGGAATCTTGCCTCCGATACCTCATTTTTTGTGTTATCAATCTTGCCTGTATATTTTCCGAAACTCTCTTTCCACTGCGGATCATCCATATCCACCCATGTCACCACAAAATCTACAACCATGTTCTTCAATTTTTTATTTTGTTAAAAGTTTATTTTCTCACCAACTTCATCTTAATTATTCTCACATCCTCCAGAGGCCTATCTGCTCTATCGGTATCCACTTTTGATATTTTCTCCACAATTTCCAATCCCTCCAGCACTTCACCAAATACAGTGTAGTTGCCATCAAGGTGCGGTGTGCCACCTATAGTTTTATAATTATTTCTAGCCTCCTCGCTGAATAAATAGCGTAAGTCATCACCATCACCAAGTCTAGCATATCTAGCAGTTTTGTCGCGCTGCATTGCATCCAGTTGCTGATCGTTAAACGTCTTACCTACCACGATGTAAAACTGACATCCAGATGATTCTTTTTCAGGATTAACATTATCTCCAGTTCTAGCCGCTGCTAAGGCACCTTTTTTATGATACAAATTAGGTGTTCTAAACTCAGCAGGTATCCTATAACCCACATCACCATTTCCGAGCACCATACCAGCCTCAGCAGCTTTCGATTCCGGATCGCCACCCTGAATCATAAACTCATCAATAACCCTGTGAAACAAAAGTCCGTCATAAAACTTCGATTTCACTAGCTTCCTAAAATTATCTCTATGAAGTGGCGTTTCGTTGTATAGTTTTAATTTAATATCACCCTCTGTAGTGGTTATCAATACTTTTTGTTCTTTTTTACCACTCATCTTAAGCGATCCGCAAGACACTAGTGCAAGCAATGCAATAACTGCAGCTGAAATCTTATATATCAATCTCATATTTTTCAAATTAGCATTAAGTATAAATACTATACTGCAAAGATAATAATTATATAATAAGTTTTAACATCAATGTTTTAATAACTTTTTCTGAACCAGCACATACCAAATCACCAATAGCGTACCCTTAAAGAAGGATGATATACTAATTGCCCACCACACACCATTAATTCCCATTGGAATGGCTAGCACAATAGCTAGCGGAATACGAATTGTATTAAATACTATACTAATAATTGCCGGCGGTGTGGTTCTCCCCAGTCCGTTAAACATCCCTTGAGTAGTAAGTTCAAGCATCATAAATATTTGCGAGAAAGCCATAATATATAAATACTCACCTCCTGCAAGCCAAGCTTTACGCTCTGGAATAAAAACTGAAAATATTTCATTTCCGTAGAACATAAAAGCAGCTGTTACAAAAACTCCTAATGTGGTCATCGCATACAAAGTATATCTATATGCTCGTCGTGCTCTATCCATTCTGCCAGCACCAAAGTTTTGAGCCACAAAACTACCCAATGCCGTAGCAAAACCCTGAGATGTATTCCATGTAATGCCCTCAATTTGTCCACCAGTCGTTTGGCTAGTTACCCCAAGGTGTCCACCATGTATTGATGCAATCCTTGTAAGGTTCATATTAATGAGCGAAAAATACACATTCATAGCTGCCACTGGCACGCCCAGCTTCAATATATTTATAGTGTAGCTTCGTCGTGGTTTCATCAAAAATGCAAATCTACCCAATGCTCCTTTTTGAGATCGCAAGTGGCAAAAGAATAGAGCAAGTACAATGCCTTGCGACAAAACTGTAGCTATTGCAGCACCCTGAGTACCCAATCGTGGAAAGAAAGCTAAACCAAAAATCAGTAGCGGGTCTAATATTATGTTTATTACAAGCCCAATAGCATTAAAATAGAATGGAATATCACTTCTCCCCGACCCTATATATATACCCGAAAAGTTTAGTATTAAAAATATAATTGGAATACCTAGCGAAACCAATTTTAGATAATCAACCGCTATAAGATGTATATCACTCTCAAGTTTAAAAAAGGATATTACCAACTGAGGAAACATCAAAAACAGAATTGTAAACCCTATACCCATTATCAATGCAATAGTAGTGGTATGCGATGCATAAATCCGTGCCTTGTCCATACGCTTAGCTCCTATCGATTGGCCTATCGACACCTCAGCACTCACCTTCGATAGTAGTGCAAACGAGTTCATCATCCACATCAGCAAGCCCACCGAGCCTACTGCAGCCACCGATTTACTCCCCAGCCTACCTATCCAGATAATATCCACCATTGTGTATGTCATCTGAATAAAACTAACTGCCATTATGGGCATAGCTAGTTTTATCAATTGCTTAAAAATTCCGCCATGCGTAAAATCACGCACCAGCATCTTATCTTGATTGTCTAAATTCACCTTTTATATTTATTATTTATCTATCCCAACTCTCTTCCCTAGTTGGCACATAAATAGAGACACATCTTATAATAATGTGTCTCAAACCTAAAAACCCTTATATGTAAGTTGTATAACGCTACTTTTTGGCCAACAAAAAATAATCCATTATCACCATTGCTGCCATTGACTCCACAATAGGCACCGCACGGGGCAACACACACGGGTCGTGGCGCCCTCTAGCTTTTATTATTGTGTCCTTTCCGTCAACATCCACCGTATTTTGCTCCATCAGTATAGTTGACACAGGCTTAAAAGCGGTTCTAAAATAGATATCCTCACCGTTTGATATACCAGCCTGAATACCTCCTGAATTATTTGTACGAGTTCTAATCACTCCATTATCGTCGTAGAACGAATCGTTGAGCTGCGAACCTGTTTTCACAACATCAAATCCATGTCCATATTCAAAACCCTTCACAGCATTAATGCTAAGCATAGCACTCCCCAATGCGGCATGCAGTTTACCAAACACAGGCTCACCCAATCCCACAGGTACACCACTAACAATGCATGTTACCACACCGCCAATAGTATCACCCTTATACTGCACCTCCTTGATTAGCTTAATCATCTCTTCAGCCTTTTCCAAGTCGGGGCATCGCACCGCTGTATCTTCAATCTTCGACAGATCTAGTTGTCTATAATCACTCTCCACCACAATGGGGCCCACTTGCGAAGTATAAGCCACCACCGATATTCCTTGCTGCTTCAAGTAAAGCTTCGCAACAGCTCCCGCCACCACACGTGCTATAGTTTCACGAGCCGATGAACGACCACCACCACGATGATCCCTCACCCCATACTTTTGTTTATATGTATAATCGGCGTGCGATGGTCTGTAAACATCCACCAGATTATTATAGTCCGACGATTGTTGATTTTGATTTCTAATAATAAAGCCTATAGGCACCCCAGTGGTTTTACCCTCAAAAACACCCGACAAAAACTCCACCTTATCAGCCTCTTCGCGAGGTGTAGTTATTCTCGATTGCCCTGGCCTACGCCTATCCAATTCACTCTGTATAAAATCCAAATCTAGTTCGATGCCTGCAGGACATCCATCAATAACCCCACCCACAGCTGCACCATGAGACTCGCCATAGGAGGTCAATCTAAATATATTACCAAAAGTATTCATCTTGTCTTATTATTATTTCTACTGCTTTTTATTCATCGATAACACGGTCTGCCCAAATCCACCTAAGTTTGGCAAAGCCCCTTGCACCGATGCATTAGCTATATCACTATGATAATCGTCCGTAGCGTGCGATTGTATAGGATATATCAGCATAAAGTTTTTATCTTTAAAATATTTATTCAAATAGTCAGGTACTCGTCGCATTGTAGCATGATAAGACCTCTCACGCTGTCTGCTCATAACAATCACTAAGCCCTCATCCTTTTTCATCTCTTTCGCCAATATCAGAAAGTCATCCCAATTATCAAACAAATTAAAATCTGCATCTATAGGATGTATTTTATTAATACCTCGAAGCTTCTCAAGCTGATGCGAGTTTGCATAAAAACTAATCTTACTACTTGAGTTACGAGCAATATTCCATATTTTCGAAAGCCAAAACGGAAAACCAATTTCCAAGTCCGCATAAGGTGGAATTATCACCAAGCGTCGTTTCACTGTAGCTAGCGGTTGCACAGCTTTATAAATAATGGTTGTAGTATCCGTTTTTGTTAGTATTTTCTCTACCAAATTCCCTAAAAATGATTCTGATAATTCCTGCTTTATATGCAATCCCATTATCAAATCGGTAATATTATATTTCTTCACCACCCCTAGTATTCCATACGGAATATTCATATCATATCGCTTCAGTGGCTGAATAATAGTTTCGGCACCAGCACCAAGTTTCACAGCCTCATCAAGCAGTTTATTAGCCTCTTTTTCAATGTTTGGATCAGCCTCCGTGCTCCTAATTATATTTAGCGCATATACATCCTGCACATTAGATTTAGATTTCATCACCAAGCTAAGTTCCACCAAATCCCTCATTGTATCCTTATTGGCCACCGGTATTAATATTCGCTCATCGTGTGAAGAATCTTCGGCTTGAAGTTCGCCACCCTCAATCACTGTTTCCACAGCACCTTTTTGAGCACTAAACGAAGCCACAGTACATGTCACCAAAATCATCACAATGGTACCGTTCAATATAGTATCATCAAATAGCCCCACGCTATGAGCCACTGTGATAGCTGCAAGTGTGGCAGCCGCTTGAGCATTACTCAAACCAAAAATAAGTTTTCTTTCCGATTTGGTATATCCATATATCTTTTGAGTCACATACGCAGCCAAGTATTTTGATACGATTGCTACAACCGTCATCACCGTTGCCACTTTTATGGTCTCAAGGCCATTAACAAATGCCTTGTAATTAATAAGCATACCCACACTAATCAAAAATATAGGTATAAATATAGCATTTCCCACAAAGTCTATTCTATTCATAAGTGGCGACACCGACGGAATCAACTTGTTCAGAGCTAACCCAACCAAGAAAGCTCCAATAATAGCCTCAATACCAGCTAGCTCAGCAAGGAAACCTCCTAAAAAAATCATCGATAACACAAATATAAATTGCGAAGTGCTATCGTTGCTCTTCTTAAAAAACCAACGTGCCAAAATGGGAAACAAAAATGCAATAATCAAGGCAAATACCACTATCGACACAGACAGCTTGGTCCAAAATGCGGCGTCCACTTTGCCATGATGCATAGCCAATATAACTGCTAGAACCAACAGTGCCAGTGTATCAGTAATCATGGTGCCACCCACGGTAATAGTTACAACTCTATTTTTTCCAGCCCCCAATTTACTAACTAAAGGATAGGCAATAAGCGTGTGCGAGGCAAACATACTAGCCAGCAGAATAGATGAAGTAGTATTAAGATTTAAAAGAAAATGGCCTGCCAATACACCAAATATCATAGGGATGACAAATGTGATTAGACCAAATACAATACTCTTAGAGCTATTCTTTTTAAACTCCTCTACATCAATCTCGATACCCGCCAAGAACATAATATACAGCAAACCCGCATTGCCCAGCATAATCATATTGCTGTCGCGTGTCATCAGAAGCAGTCCAAAAGGTCCTATAATAGCACCTGCTATGATAAGACCTATTAGAGATGGAATTCTGATTTTATTAAAAATAATTGGTGCAAAAAACACAATCAAAAACAGTATCAGAAACTGTACTGTGGGATTTGTAATAGGTATCGTAAAAGATGATAGTAATAGCATAGTCGGTTTATTTATAATACAAGTGAGCTAACGATTAGTGAGTAAAAACTCATGATAAAATAGTTTTTTATCATGAGTTTAGTATCATTTAAATAGTGTTTAAATAGTAATTAAACACTGTTTAATTAGCAAGAGCAACCGCCGCCGCAGCCGCCACCATGATTGTGGTGATGATGGTGGTGATCGTGTTCGTGATCGTGATCGTCGCTACATCCACAGCCGCCACCACCACATCCACAGCCATCGCCAGCACTTAGTGCAGCTATTTCGGCTGCCGAAGCATCACGAGAACCCAACACAGCACCTTCAAAATGCAATGTTTCGCCTGCCAGTGGGTGATTGAAGTCCATTGTAACCTCGCTATCGGTGATAGAAACAATAGAGCCCATCAAACGATTACCCTCTGAGTCCATCATAGGAAGTGTGTTGCCTTCAAAAAGCATATTCTCATCCACTTTTCCATCTACTTCAAATATATTTATTGGCAAGTCGATAACTCTCGACTCATCATACTCACCATAAGCATCTTCGTGAGAGATGGTAAAGTTAAAGCTATCACCTTCCGAAAGACCATAAAGATTATCTTCGAAAGCTTTTATCATCGAATTGGTACCAAACACAAACTCTAGTGGGTTTTCTTTAGTTGCGCTCTCCATTAGTTCGCGCTCTTCGCCCTCGCCCACATATAGGTCATATGCTACTGTTACAAATTTGCTATCCGAAATTTTCATAAGTTGTTATATTAATTGATTGATTGGTTTGTTTATTTATTTATAAATATTTTTCGAGCTGAACTCTAAACAAAGTCGTTGGCAAATAGTTTTAGCCATTAACAGCTTTTGAGAGATTATTTAATGCTTTTTCTAACACCGAGCGTGGCACCCCCACATTAAGCCTCATAAATCCATAGCCCTCTTTGCCAAACATAATTCCGCTATTAAGAGCTAGCTTTGCCTTATTCACAAACAGATCTTCAAGCTCAGAATGTTTAAGGCCTAAGCCACAGCAATCGAGCCACAGCAAAAACATAGCCTCCGGCTTCACCACATATATTTGAGGAATATTCTCTTTCAAGTAGTTGTTCACAAACTCAATATTTCCCTCTATATAATCCATAGCAGCATCAAGCCACTCGCCACCCTCGTTGTATGCTGCCTCAGTGGCCACATATGCAGGTATGGTTCCTTTGTCTAATTCGCGTGGCGACAAAAATGCAAGATACTTATCCTGTATCTCTTTGTTGTGAATAACGGCAAACGAGCTAACGATACCGGCAATATTAAATGTTTTGCTAGGTGCCATTAGTGTTATACTATTTTGTTTTGCCTTTTCCGAAACTGTAGCAAATGGTAGATGCTTATTTCCAAAAACAGCCAAGTCGGAGTGTATCTCATCCGAAATCACCAACACATTATTATCGTAACATATTTCGGCAAGCTTGCTCAGCTCCTCCTTTGTCCACACTCTACCTACAGGATTGTGGGGACTACAAAATATTAGCATTTTAGCTCCACTATCCTTTATCTTATTTTCAAGATCATCAAAATCCATTCTATAATTTCCATCTTCAAACACAAGTGGGTTGTTTACCACTTTTCTGTTCAAAGCCTCCGTTACCAATTTGAAAGGATGATACACCGGTGGTTGAATTATCACCGCATCTCCCTCATTAGTGAAAGCATCCATTGCAAAGGCAAACCCCTTCACCACACCTGGCACAAAAGTAAGTTCTTCCTGTTTTACTTCATAGCTGTGCCTATTTTGCAACCAGTTTATTATCGAGTTGTAATATCCTTGTGATGGAAGCGTGTATCCAAACAAGCCATGCTCATCACGCTCTATCAATGCTTTTGTGATTTCAGGTGGCGACAAAAAATCCATATCTGCCACCCATAGCGGTATCAGGTCGTTGCGACCAAACATTGTTTCCAGTCTTTCCAATTTTATGGTATTAGTACCACTTCGATCTATAACTTCGTCAAAATTATATTTCATAGCTTTTTATTTTAATAAAACACACTCTCCATATGCTTAGAGTTTTTTGCACGCTTCCCTCCAAAGTTTAGCGACTCAAGTGCAAGCCCTAGCACAAATTGGTGTGTAGAAATATTTGTGTAAAGATAATTTATATCCGTTTTATAATAGTTGCCCAAATACCCCACCCTCACAGTTGCCTTATTAAGTGGCACATCCACTGTAAAGTAGTTTTGCAACGCCAAATAGTTATTAAACGATGCAAACTGAACAGTGCCCTTACCATTGCCCAACGAGAATATCTCGTAGTAAGACTGTCCGTAGCCAGGTGTAAAAAACATTCCCGCAAAGGGAGTATTCACATGCCATCTAAATGTAAACCTCTTCCAATTATACGTGGCCATCGCCGCCAGCTCCATATTGATAGAAGTTTTTAGCGAACCCGGATTGTTTGAGTTTCTCACATTATATATACCCCCCAGCGAGGCATCAAAGCCACCGCCAGCCAAAAGCCTAAAGTTATCAAACTGCCACACAGGATATAGACCTGCCACATTGTACGACAAATCGCCATAATATTCGGAAGCCGACGATGATGGATTTTTTGTGAAAGCAGTGGTTATATAAAATTGTTGTCTAAGCAATAAATTATCATTAATAAATCCAGCAGCACCAATCCTCTCATTGAGTATAGAAATGTTTGTGCCACGATATTTCAATGGTGAAAGATAAGTATCAGTAAGCGAAGCTTGACCCACTGCCACCACGGTAGCGTTGTTCACCGATTTAGTTTTGTCATCTTGCGAGAACAAAAACGACGAGAAGGCTACAACAATAAGAGTCAAGTAAAGCTTCAATTTTTTATATATATTATGCATCAAATAATGATTTCAGCATCAACGCTTATAATTAATAGGCAAAAGTAAGAAATTTAGTTTGGAATACTACACTAAAAACTAGAAGTTTCAAAGAAAAAGAGATGCAATTGGTCCCACATTTGAATTATAATCAAGCATGCTTAATGTTATATAGGTATGATCACTTAATATAGCACCAAGCCCACAACCCCCGAAAGTACAATCAGCAAAATAGGGTCAACCTTACGGAGTGATGCTATGAAGATAACACCAAAAATAATCCAACTTTTATAATCTATAAAGTTATAATCATCAATTAGCAAGAGGGCAGCCGAAGCAATAAGCCCAATCACCGCAGGCTTCAGCACCGAGAGCGACGACTGCATCCATGGGTTGTTATTCAACTTAGTGAAGAAAATAAATATCAGTGTCATTATTAATATAGAGGGCAAACTTACAGCCATGGTGCAAATTGCCGAACCCAGCACCCCCTCAATAGTAGAAAAACCAGAATTGGTAACAGCAGTGTAGCCAATATATGTAGCCGAATTAAAAGCTATGGGTCCTGGTGTGGTTTGCGATACGGCCACAATATCAGTAAAGTCAGAAACCGAAATCCAATTGTGAGTATCCACCACCTCCATCTGAATAAGTGGAAGCATGGCATACCCCCCACCAAAGCCAAAGAGGCCAATTTTGAAAAAAGAAAGGAATAGCGATATATATAATTGTACTATAGTCATAATTATTTGCGTCTGGTTATGTTTCGTCTGTAAAATTTATGCAATAGCCCCAGTGCTATCGCACCTATAATTATGTAAATGGGCGATACCCCAAGCAACCACACCATCAGTGCAACGGCTATAGGTATCCATATATTATCTTTATTAATTTTGGCACTCTTGCCTAACATAAATAGTGGAGCTGCAATAAGTGCCACCACTGCTGGACGAATACCCTTAAAAACTCTCTCAACCACCGGGTTATCTTTAAATTGAACAAGAAAGATGGCAATCGTCAGAATCACCAAAAAGGAAGGAACAATAACCCCCAAGCCCGACACCAAACTACCTTTAAATCCGAGTCGCTTATTGCCCACAAACAAAGCCGTATTGAGTGCCATTGGTCCCGGTGCCGATTGTGCCAGCGCCAGCATATCCATAAACTCCTCATCGCCTATCCAGCCACGCTTGCTCACCACCTCATTTCTTATTAGCGGAATCATAGCGTAGCCGCCACCAAAGGTAAAGGCACCCAGCTTGAAGAATACCAAAAACAGTTCCCAATATTGTTTACTTCTACTCGTCATATATTTTTTTGCAATTGATATTTGATAGTAATATAAAACAGCAATAAACAAGAAAAAGCAGACTGCAGGTTAATTACTGCAAATCTGCTTTTTTATAAAGAAGCCGCACCGGTGGAATAAGACGAAACTCCCTAAGATAGGATTTGAGTGCTTTGGAATCTCTGTAATCCGCTGATTCGATAAATCGAATTCCCGAAGGATTGCGGCCCGCCATCGAAACCAAAAACGAGTCTCGGTTTACAGAATGTAATTGATGAGTTTCCCAATCGACCAATGCGGCAATAACTCATTCATTTTTCTACTGTCAAAGATAGCACCTTCATTTGAGACTAACAAATTATTGCAACACTTTTTTTACTATAATTTCACCAATATTGGGCTAATCACGTAATCGTCAGAATCTTTTAGTCTTTCAAGGATTTATCAATTATTTCTTGCGAAAGCTCATAATTTTTCAAATCGCCCGATAAGTACTGATCATATGCAGCCATATCCACTAGTCCGTGTCCAGACAAGTTGAATAGAATTGTCTTCTTCTTTCCCTCTTCCTTTGCTTGCTTTGCTTCGCGAATAGCAGCAGCAATAGCGTGAGTAGATTCGGGAGCAGGCACAATACCCTCAGTTTGAGCAAACAGCACGCCCGCCTCAAATGTTTCGAGCTGTGGAATAGCCACAGCTTCAATCAAATCATCCTTTTTAAGTTGGCTCACGATGCTTCCTGCACCATGATACCTCAATCCACCTGCATGAATATTGGCTGGAGTGAAATTATGCCCCAACGTAAACATAGGAATTAGTGGAGTATATCCTGCCTCATCACCAAAGTCGTACTTAAACACGCCGCGAGTAAGCTTTGGGCACGATGCTGGCTCGGCAGCTACAAAGCGTGTTTTCTTTTCGCCACTAAGCACATGGCGCATAAATGGGAAAGATATTCCTGAGAAATTAGATCCCCCACCAAAACATCCAATCACCACATCTGGATAGTCTTCTGTCATTTCCATTTGTTTTTCAGCCTCAAGGCCAATAATTGTTTGGTGAAGCGATACATGATTAAGCACACTTCCAAGGGTGTATTTGCAGTTGGGCGTTTGCATTGCCAGTTCTATAGCCTCCGAAATGGCAGTACCCAAACTTCCCTGATAGTTTGGACGCTCGGTTAGTATCTTACGGCCCGCTTTTGTTGACATACTAGGCGATGGAATCACCTGCGCACCCCATGTTTGCATTAGCGAACGGCGATATGGCTTTTGTTCGTAGCTTATTTTCACCATATACACAGCAATATCTAGGCCAAACACCTTACCAGCAAATGACAAAGCCGTGCCCCACTGCCCTGCTCCCGTCTCGGTGGTAAGGTTGGTGGTTCCGTCCAATTTATTGTAATAAACCTGAGGCAAAGCCGAGTTGAGTTTATGCGAACCCACTGGGCTCACGCTCTCATTTTTAAAATAGATGTGCGCCGGTGTATCCAAAGCCTTCTCCAATCCATAAGCTCTTACTAATGGAGCGGGACGATATATTTTATATTTATCTCTCACCTCTTCTGGTATCTCAATCCAAGTATCAGTTTCGTTAAACTCCTGTCGGGCCAACTCCTCAGCAAAAAGCGGATAAAGATCCTCAGCCTTCATCGGCTCCTTAGTTTCGGGATTAAGCAAGTGTTGCGGCTTTGTTTTCATATCAGCCACCACATTATACCAATGAGTGGGTATCTCATTTTCGGGTAATAGAAATTTCTTTGTCTTCATTTGTCTATATATATTATATGTTACATTCTATTTGCACACAAAAAGTACGTTTTATAATCAATTTGATAGTATGATAATGCAAATGTAATAAAATTTATTGTTTAACTGGTTAATTGTTTAACTGGTTAATTGTTTAATCGCCATACAGGGCTGAAAGCCCGACATAATTCAGCCCAAGCTGCGCCTTTGGCGAGTTGGGACAGAAAGCGCAACAACCATCAGATGAGGGCTGAAAGCCCGTCTTAATGGATTAATTGTTTAACTGATTAATTGTTTAACCCCACTGTCATTTTGAGTGTAGCTGTAGCGTAGCGGAAGCGGAATCGAAAAATCTCATTAATCAACTGAATATTGTTTAACTGCTTAACTGGTTAATCGCTTAATCAAACAGATTTTTCCATTCGTCTTGCTTGCAGCTGCGCCTCTGTCAAAATGACATCGGCATTTGGTGCGATACGGCTAATAACAAACCAATCGCAGATCCAGCCTTAGCGGGAAAGCTAACAACCAAAAGCCAATCGCTAATCGCCAAAAGCTAACCGCCAATCGCTAACTGCCAATCGCCAAAAGCTAACCGCCAATCGCTAACCGCCAATCGCCAAAAAAAAGAGGCTGTGCATTACACACAACCTCTTTTATAACTAAATTCTAAAT
>CAYTQG010000061.1:0-14313 GCA_964439965.1 uncultured Proteiniphilum sp. | reverse complement strand
CACAGTCGAGTAGTGCAACTCATATTATAAAGAGTCTCCTTTATCACAAATAGGTATATAAACTAATACAGTATTTAGTATCTATATCTATATCTATTAGTTACTATCCTACTATTTCTAATCCCTGTTGATTTATATATGATGTGGGCTATCAAAAGCAACTAATCCGAGGCGTATGTTTGCCAAATTATTAGATAAAAATAGGGTAGATGACGATATTGCGTCAATTAATTAAAAAAACATCAATCAAAGCAGTTATAGAGGCGAGTGATAAACAAAAATACGATATCTTTGTTGAAACTCAATAGTAGAAAACAAAATAGGAAATATATAATAACTAAAACAACTAATTTATGAAACTAAGAAAAATTGTATTGGTCAGCATTTTGGCTGTATCAGGATTATTTGCAACACTATCTGCACAAGATTATAAAGATGCTTTCGGGCTTAGATTGGGTTACGACAATGGATTGACGCTTAAGCACTTTATCTCTCCATCCAATGCACTTGAGGGTATATTGAGCTTTTCGCCTAATTACTTTCAATTAACGGGTCTATACGAGTATCAACAACCAATTCAAAACGCCCCAGGGCTTGACTGGTTTGTGGGTTTTGGTGCACACATAGGTGGTGTTCACGAAAAGCATTACGATAATGGTCGCTTTTTGGTGGGTGTTGACTTAATAGGTGGACTTGAATATACATTTCCGGCAGCACCATTTAATATTTCGCTCGACTGGAAGCCAAGCTTCAATCTCAGCAACTCATACAATGACTACTGGTTTGCAGGCTTAGCACTTAGCTTACGCTATACGTTTAGATAATACAAGCACTTTATATTGCAATAAAAAGCCACTTCTTAGTTAAGATGTGGCTTTTTTGCATTTTAGATAGCCCGACCATGAACAATAAATAACAATCTATTGTTTACTTTTCTATGGAGCGATATTTTATTGGGCTCCATCTCTACAAAAAAGAATAGATGAAAGTAAAGCGAATGCATATCTGTTGTTGCTGTTGTTGATTGACTCTTCCCCAAATACAATCAACGGGACACCCCACGTCCCAACAAATTAAGATTTCATTTATTCACTTTTTTAATATCCACTTATTATGATTGATAAAACTTTTGAACTTATCGACAAGTTTCAACCCCTACCCATACACATTCCTCTCAATAAAGTGGAACTGGAAGGAGTAATTGAAACTCTATATCTGCAAATGTTTCCATTTGATATAAAAATTGGAGCCCACGAGTGCAGATTTAAACTGAAAGAATCGGCGGTAATTCTTTCTGATAGTATTACAAGGCTTAAGGATAATGATTTTGCCGAGCAAGTGGTATATAAATTCTTTAAACAGCTCCCCGACATTCAGTCGCAGCTATATAAAGATGCTGCATGCTATCTCAAAAACGACCCAGCTGCAAAATCTATTGAGGAAGTGATAATAGCCTATCCTGGTTTTTTTGCTCTCAGTGTGCATCGCATTGCACATGCACTGCACAATTTGGGTGTGCCACTTATTCCACGCCTATTTGCCGAGTATGCACACTCCAAAGTGGGTATCGATATACACCCAGCTGCTATAGTGGGCAATAACTTGTTTCTCGATCATGGCACAGGTATAGTGATAGGCGAAACAACCGAAATAGGCAACAATGTGAAAATCTATCAGGGAGTAACATTAGGCGCACTATATGTGGAAAAAAAGCTATCCAACAGTAAACGTCATCCTACCATCGAGGATGATGTAGTAATATACTCTAATGCCACTATTTTGGGAGGTGATACCGTGATAGGACACAACTCCACAATTGGTGGCGGAGCGTGGCTCACTCGTAGCGTAATACCATATTCGCTGGTTTATAACTCGGTGGATGTGAAGATTAAGACAGTTAAGAGCTTTGTTCAACCCAACGACTTTGTAATTTGAATTAAATAAATAAATCACAAATCCTAACATTTTAAAAACAACAACGAGATGAAATTTTCTAACATTTTAGAATCGATTGGAAACACCCCTCACGTACGTTTGAGCAAGCTGTTTCCTAACAATGAAGTATGGATTAAGCTAGAGAAGCAAAATCCAGCAGGTAGTATTAAGGATAGAATAGCCTTAGCAATGATTGAAGATGCCGAACAGAAAGGTATTCTCAAGCCAGGTGCCACCATCATAGAGCCCACCTCTGGTAACACTGGTGTGGGATTATCCTACGTGGGTGCATATAAAGGCTATAAAGTGATAATAGTGATGCCCGAACAGATGTCTGTAGAGCGTCGCAAGCTAATATCTTCGTTTGGTGCCGAGCTTGTGCTCACCCCTCGTGAGAAAGGGATGAAGGGAGCAATTGAGAAGGCTGAAGAGCTACATTCACAAATCGAAAATTCGTGGATTCCGATGCAGTTTCAAAATCAAGCCAATATAGAGATTCATGCTAGTGCTACTGCTGCCGAAGTTATTGCCGATTTTCCCGAAGGGTTCGATTACTTGATTACAGGTGTGGGCACTGGAGGACACATTACAGGTGTGGGGCGCGAATTGAAAAAGAAGTTTCCGAATATTCAGGTTATAGCCGTAGAGCCAACAGGATCTCCAGTTATATCGGGAGGCGAGCCAGGTCCTCACACTATTCAAGGTTTGGGTGCAGGTTTTATACCTGGCACTCTCGATCTCAATGTTATTGATAGCGTTATAAAGGTTGAAAATGAAGATGCATTTAAATATGCAAAGTTATTGGCTCAAAAAGAGAGTATTTTAGGTGGAATATCAACGGGTGCGTCCATCGCTGCGGTTACTCAAAAAATTGAGGAGCTTTCTGCTCAAGGAAAACGGATATTAACATTCAATTACGACACTGGCGAGAGGTATCTCTCTGTTGATGGTTTGTTTTAGTTACAGACAATCCTCAAGCCATATCTATATAAAAACACTTGAAGATATTCTAAACTCTTCAAGTGTTTTTTGCCATTAACTTCGGATTTGGTTATGTAGATAGCCTCGCTATTTCTTCTAATATTGATACAGCAGTTTCCACATTTACTATATTGCGAATAACAACGGATCGCTTCTTTTTCACTTCACGAAGTTTGCACTCACGAGGATTGTGCTGAATATAGTTTAATAACCTACCAAAGGCATCAGACTGATAGTATGGCGACTCGTCATCGGTGATAAGGAAAAGCGTCATTTGAGATGCTTTTAAAAACAACTTTTCTATGCCCAATGATTTTGCTAATCGGCGTAGCCTAACAATTCGAATTAGTTCTCTACCTTGCTGTGGTATTTTACCAAATCTATCTTCGAGTCTTTTGGTGAAATTTAAAATATCAGTTTCTGTTTCCATGCCATCTAGTTCGCGATAAATGGCAACTCGCTCAGCATCGTTGGGGATATACGTAACGGGGAACATTAGTTCTAAGTCGCTTTCTACAACTACATCATCCACAAAGTCTTCATCCCTCTCAGCTTTTAGCTCCTGTTGCTGTTGATGAAGATCTGCAAACTCATCTTTACGTAGCTCTTGTACTGCTTCTGATAGTATTTTCTGATATGTTTCGTAGCCCAAGTCGGTAATAAATCCGCTTTGTTCGGCACCCAGCATGTTGCCCGCACCTCTGATATCTAAATCCTGCATAGCTATGTGCATGCCGCTACCAAGGTCTGAGAAATTTTCGATAGCCTGTAGTCGTCTCCTTGAGTCGGTGCTAAGTGTATATAGTGGGGGTGCCATTAGATAGCAGAACGCCTTGCGATTGCTTCTCCCCACGCGACCACGCAGCTGATGCAGATCGCTAAGGCCAAAGTTTTGGGCATTAATGATGATGATAGTATTTACATTTGGCATATCAATACCCGACTCGATGATGGTAGTTGCTAAAAATATATCATACTCGTGATTTAGGAAATCATTAACCACACCTTCAAGCTTTTTAGGATCCATTTGTCCATGTCCCACAGCTATTCTTATATCCTTAATTTCTCGCTTTAGCATAGCCTCCATTTCGTAGATGTTTTGTATGCGATTGTTAACAATAAACACCTGTCCGTTTCGGCTCACTTCATAATTGATAGCCTCCTTCATCACCTCCACATCAAATGGGTGCACCTCAGTTTGAACTGGGTATCTGTTGGGTGGGGGTGTATTGATAGTAGAAAAATCACGAGAGCCCATCAGCGAAAACTGCAATGTGCGCGGAATGGGAGTGGCAGTCATGGTGAGTGTATCAATATTGGTTTTTAGCTGCTTTAGCTTCTCTTTTGTTGATACTCCAAACTTTTGTTCCTCGTCGATAATAAGCAGTCCCAAATCGTTGAATGCAATATCTTTGCCCACCAAGCGATGTGTACCGATTATGATATCAATCTTTCCATCTTTCAAGTCGGCCAAAATCTCTTTTTGCTCTTTGGCACTGCGTGCACGACTAAGGTAATCGACACGTACGGGAAAGTCGGCCAGTCGCCTTTTGAATGTGCGATAGTGCTGAGTGGCCAGAACAGTGGTAGGCACAAGTACCGCCGTCTGTTTTTGGTCGGTAGCCGCCTTAAAGGCAGCACGCATAGCAATTTCGGTTTTGCCAAATCCCACATCACCACACACAAGCCTATCCATAGGGTGGGGGCTTTCCATATCCTGTTTAATTTCTTGTGTAGTTTTTAGTTGGTCGGGCGTATCCTCATACATAAACGAAGCCTCAAGCTCGTTCTGCAGATAAGTATCTTTTGAGAATGCAAACCCCTGCTCTTGCTGCCTTTGCGCATATAGCTTTATCAAATCTCGTGCTATATCCTTTATCTTAGTTTTGGCCTTAGTTTTGGTTCGCTCCCATGCTCCCGAGCCCAGTTTGTTTAGCTTTGGTGGTTCACCCTCTTTGCCCTTATATTTCGATATTTTGTGGAGCGAATGAATGGAAACAAACACAGCATCATTATTTAGATATGTAAGCTTTATCACCTCCTGAATGGTGTCTCCAATCTTTAGTCGAACCAGTCCGGCAAATTGTCCTACACCATGATCGTAGTGCACCACAAAGTCGCCCTGCTGTAGCTGGTTTATCTCTTTGAGAGTAAGAGCAATTTTTCCTGAGCGAGCCTTATCCGATTTCAAACTATACTTATGAAACCTATTAAATATCTGATGATCGGTAAATAGGCACACCTTTAGGCTATCGTCCGAAAAACCCTCATGTAGTGTTTTGGAGATAGGTGTGAAGGGGATGTTATCGCCCCTATCATCAAATATATCTTTAAGCCTATCGTGCTGCTTAGTGCTATCGCTCAGAATGAGGAGCTGATAGCCATTATCCAAAAAATGCTTTAGCGAATCGGCTATCAAATCAAAATTCTTTTGAAACAATGGTTGTGGAGATGTTTCAAAACTAATTGAAGCCTCTGGGGTGTCTAGCAGTTTGCTATCAAATCTAATCTTTTTGAAGGGTTTTAGTGCAGTCAGAAACTCGCTCTTGGACGCAAGCTCAGCGGCTACTAACTCCTCGTTGCTTAGGTCGATACTGAGGTCGTCGTTGTAAATACTTTCAACTCTGCTCTCTATCCATTTCATATCCTCAATGCCAATAATAGTATCGGCAGGAAGAGCATTAAAAAGAGTAGCGCTACGTGTTTCGCTTTTCCCAAACTCAGGAACAATGCGTATATTGGATAACTTCTCTTTTGATAACTGACTCTCTACATCAAAGCTTCTAATTGTTTCTACTTCATCACCAAAAAAGTCGATACGGTATGGCAACTCGTTTGAATATGAGAAAACATCAACAATGCTACCCCTCACGGCATACTGGCCAGGTTCGTAAACATAGTCCTCGTACGAAAAGCCGTACGAATCGAGTACCTCCGATACGAAACCAAAATCGAGCCTATCGCCTACACTAATCTTAAGTGTGTTTTTGGTCATAGTCTCTTCCGAAACATTCTTTTCGCTTAGTGCATCGGGATATGAAACAATGATAAGAGGTGTGTCGCTATCGTGAAGCCTGCTTAGAACTTCTGTGCGAAGTATCTCGTTTGCCGAATCTATTTGCCCATACTTTGCTGCCCGCTTGTAGGCCGAGGGGTAGAAAAGCACATTGGGTGAGTTTAAAATCTGATTCAAATCGTGATAAAAATATCCTGCCGACTCTAAATCATTGAGTATATATAGATAATGCTGTGGAGCATTGTGGAATAGAGTAGCCGAGAGCAAAGCTCGTGATGAGCCATGCAACCCTTTGATGGAAAATGATTCCACCTTTTGTATCATTTTTTGAATGGCGATAACCTTGGGATGCGATTCAAAAACTTGTAGTAGTTGTGTGATGCTTGATGTTGTCATATATAGGTGCAAATTTAATTGATTTTTTCATACTGTCGAAATGTGAGCCTTCATTATATGTTTGTGCGATAGTTTTGTGTTTGTTAACCGTGGTGGATGACTATTGTTAATGTATGTGAGCTTTTGATTGCGATAGTATCACTTTTTAGATAACGGTTTTATAGGAGCTATAAAGGAGCTATAAAGGAGGTAGAGCGAAGCTGGAGATTGTGAAAAAACGAAATAAAAGATTGAATAGATTTTAATTTGGCTATAAGGTGATGTGTATAGTGTGAATATGATTTAAATAAAATAGAGTGAAATGTGTGCAAGTCAGTATTATTTATTATTTCGATAGCATATTGCATAAATAAATAGCTTTGATTGAAATAATTATACTGTTAAATATTGTGTAGTATGTGATGCTGCTTCTCCATGTTTCATGTATTTGGAATTGCTTGAAATATGCTTTAGTAGTGCCAATGGTGTAAAAACTACGCTTGATGTAAAATAGTCTATAAGTTATCATTACCATAAGCTACCAGCCATCAATCTTTAAGTGTGGCAATATAATATTTTGTGATAATATCATGCTATATCTATAATTGTCAGATTTTTACTATCTTTGTGGCACTAAAACTTATTTTAATATGCAGCATGATATTATGTTTACCCCTGATTACATCTTCGAAACAAGCTGGGAAGTTTGTAATAAGGTGGGAGGAATATACACTGTTTTATCAACCAGAGCCAACTCTTTACAGCAGTTTTACAACGATAAAGCTATTTTTATAGGTCCTGATGTGTTTGTGGATAATGATAATCCATGGTTTATTGAGGATAAAAAAATATTTGGCGACTGGATCAGTTATGCGAAAAAGAATCAAAATCTAGATATAAGAGTGGGGCGCTGGGACGTTCCAGGCAAACCGATAGCCATATTGGTGAAGTATGAAAAATTCTTTGAAAAGAAGAATGAGATATATGGGCAAATGTGGATTGACTTTGGAGTTGACTCGATGCAAGCCAATGGCGACTATGATGATTCGTGCATATTTGCATATGCGTCGGGGGTGGTAATCGAAAGTTTTTACAGATTTCACCAACTAGAGGCTGATAATGTGATTGCCCACTTTAATGAGTGGCAAATGGGTATGGGAGCTTTGTATGTGAAGAAATATATCCCCAAAATTGCAACTATTTTCACCACACATGCCACAGGTATCGGTCGCTCTATTGCAGGCAATGGTTTGCCACTATATAATCATCTTACAAGCTACAATGGTGATCAGATGGCTCGTCAACTAGGGATGGTGGCTAAGCACTCGGTGGAAAAGAGGGCAGCGCAACAGGTAGATTGTTTCACTACTGTGAGTGATATCACTGCACAGGAGTGTGCGCAATTTTTACAACGACATCCTGATGTGATAACTACCAACGGTTTTGAAAAGGGATTTATACCTAAGGGTGCAGATCACAAAGAAGCGGTAAAAAAAGCAAGGAAAATACTGACAGCAGTTGCCGAGAAAACTCTTGGTCACTCGGTTCATAAAGATGCCCTAATGGTGGGAATAAGTGGGCGCTATGAGTTTAAGAATAAAGGTATCGATGTTTTTATAGAGGCAATGAATCAATTGCGCCAGATGCGACATTTGTCTAAAGATGTGATAGCCTTTATTATGGTGCCAGCATGGATTAAGGGACCACGCCAAGACTTGATGAACGAGCTGAATGGTAATGGCGATTGCAAAAACGAGGGTAGATGTCCCTTTGTTACGCATGAGCTTCACGATCCGCACAACGATCCAGTGATGAATCAGCTACGACACTTAGGTTTTTGTAATGATAAAGGTGATAGGGTAAAGGTGATTTTTGTGCCGTCGTATCTAAATGGCGATGATGGTATATTTAATGCCGATTATTATGATCTGCTTGTAGGGCTCGATCTTACTGTTTTTCCATCATACTACGAGCCTTGGGGCTACACACCACACGAAAGTGTAGCTTTTTCGGTTCCTACTGTTACCACCACTTTGGCTGGCTTTGGAACGTGGGCACGAAAAGTGGGCGACAAGAAAGGAATTGATGATGGCGTGGAGGTGATATACCGAGATGATAATAACTCTAATGATGTGGCAAGAGAGATTGCAGAGATTATTTTGGACTTCTCACTAAAGAGTGTTCAACAAATCACTTTACTGCGCAAGTGTGCTTATCAATTGTCTGAAAAGAGCGATTGGGCACACTTCTTTGTGCACTATCAGGAGGCTTACAGCAAGGCTTTGCACAATTCGTATTTAAGACTATCAAAACAGGCTACATTTAAGGTGGACTAGCTAAAAAAAGCATAGTCTTTTAATTAATAACTGAAATATTAACAACTAAAACTATAAACAAAAATGATTATTCAAACAAGTAACACTAACAACCCAGTGTGGCGTGATGTGCATGTGCATTCGTCGCTACCCGCTGAGTTGAGACCATTGGACGAGATTGCCCACAATATTTGGTGGACATGGAGCGATGAGGCTAAGGATGTTTTCAATCTTCTCGATCTTGAAGAATATGAAAAACATGACAAAAACCCAGTTGCTCTTCTTCAAAACTTGAAGTCTGAGAGAATAGATGAGCTGGTAAAAGATGAGGCTATTATTGAGAGAATCAATAAAGTACATAAATCTTTTAAAGATTATATGGCTGTGCCTTATAATAGCGAGCGACCAAGCATTGCATATTTTAGTATGGAGTATGGCTTGTCGCACGTATTGAAAATATATTCGGGTGGTTTGGGCGTTTTGGCTGGCGACTATCTAAAGGAGGCTAGTGATAGCCGTGTGGATATGACTGCGGTAGGATTTTTGTATCGTCAGGGCTATTTCACACAAAGCTTGTCGATGGATGGGCAGCAAATTGCCAATTATGAGCAACAAAACTTTGGATGCATACCTATCGAGCCAGTATTAGATGCGGAAAACAACCAAATGGTGCTAGAAGTTCCTTTCCACGATAGAATAGTGTATGCAAATATATGGAAGGTGTCGGTTGGCCGCATTAGCCTATATTTGATGGATACAGATGTGGAGCTAAATAGCGACTACGACAGATTTATTACTTACCAACTATATGGTGGTGATTGGGAAAACCGCATGAAGCAGGAATATTTGCTAGGTGTAGGTGGTGTGCTATTGCTTAAAAAGCTTGGTATCAAGAAGGATGTTTATCATATGAACGAGGGACACGCTGCATTGATTAGTGCTCAGCGCTTGTTGGATTATATCACAGAAGAGGATCTTTCGTTCAATGAGGCACTTGAAGTAGTGCGCGCTTCTACTCTTTACACTGTACACACTCCTGTGCCAGCTGGTCACGACTATTTCGACGAAGGTCTTATCCACAAATACATGGAACCAATGGTGAGAAAGATTGGTATTTCGTGGCAACAATTTATGGATATGGGTCGCGACAATCCTGGATCGCACGATAAATTCTCGATGAGTGTGTTTGCTCTTAAAACTGCTCAAGAGGCAAATGGCGTTAGTAAACTACACGGGCTTGTATCGCAAGATATGTTCCAGCCAGTTTGGAAAGGATATTTCCCACAAGAGCTACACGTAGGATATGTTACCAACGGTATTCACTTGCCTACATGGGCTACATCATCGGTGAAGAGACTTTATGAAAACAACTTTGATAAGAGTTTTTATTTAGATCAATCTAATCCTAATATTTGGGAGAAGATATATGAAGTAGATGATGAGGATGTATGGGGATTGAGAATGCACTTGAAAGAGAAGCTTGTGAACTATATTAAACATGAGTTTACTGATGGATGGTTGCAAAATCAAGCCAACCCTGCACAAATTATGTCGATGCTTAGCCAAGTGAATCCAAAGTCTCTGATTGTTGGTTTCTCTCGTCGTTTTGCAACATACAAGCGTGCACATCTATTATTTTCAGATCTTGATCGTTTGTCTAAGCTACTGAATAATCCTGAAAGACCTGTTACTTTCTTATTTGCAGGTAAGGCACACCCTGCTGATGGTGGTGGTCAAGCACTTATCAAGCATATTGTGGAAATTTCTCGTCGTCCTGAATTCTTAGGCAAGATTATCTTCCTTGAGAACTATGATATGAGATTAGGTAAACGCCTAGTATCGGGTGTGGATGTTTGGCTAAACACTCCAACTCGTTTGCAAGAGGCTTCGGGAACATCGGGCGAAAAAGCTATTATGAATGGTGTTCTTAACCTATCTGTATTAGATGGATGGTGGTATGAGGGATACGTAGAAGGAGCTGGCTGGGCACTTACAGCTAAGAAGGTTTACGAAAACCAAACTTATCAGGATGAGCTTGATGCTGCAACTATTTACAACATGCTTGAGAATGATATTATACCAAGATATTATGCTCACAACAGCAAAGGATACTCGCCAGACTGGATAAAGACTGTTAAGAACTCGATTGCTAAAATCGGCCCACACTACACTACTAAGCGTATGATGGATGATTACTTTGATCGCTTTTACAGCAAGCTTGCTAAGCGCTCTAAAACTATCGTAGCTGACAATTATGCTAAGGCAAAAGAAATTGTTAAATGGAAAGAGGAAACAGCTTCTAAGTGGGATAATATTGAAGTACTAAAAGTTCACTATGAGCCAGTGCAAGAGGTGAACCCATACAATGGCAAGGATAAAGTATTTGGCGAGGTAGTTTTGGATAAGAAAGACCTTAATGCCGACTTAGGCGTAGAGTGTGTAGTGGTACACTATGATTCGGTTACAAATAAGGCCGAGTTTGTAGAGAAATATGAGTTTGACTTGGTGAAAACGGAAGGCTCAAAACTATATTTTGAAACTAACAGAGCTATTAAAGACCCTGGAACTCATCAGTATGCAATACGTGTGTATCCGAAGAATGAGGATTTACCACACCGTATGGACTTTGCCTTTGTGAAGTGGATTGGATAAGCATGCAAATGCTATTATAAATACTATTAATTATGCAAAAGCGTCGCGGAAACAATCCGTGACGCTTTTTTAATACCTCCCATTTGTTTTCACTCGACAGTTTTAAAGGAGGTAGTCTCAAGAGAGAGAAATGTAATTTGAATTTTACAATTGTGGCTTGTAAAAACGTAGTATTACAAACTGTGCATTGTGGCTTTTCACTTTTTTGAACTCCCTCTATCTGCTGATGGGGAGCTATTGAATTGTTTTTTGTAGAGCGACATGAAGTGTGATATGTTTGAGAAACCACATACTTCGGATATATCCGAAAAAGTAAGGTCTGTGCCTAGCACGTAATGACGTGCCTCTTCAAGTCTTCTGTCAAGCATCCACCTATATGGAGTGTTGTTGAAATTCTTTTTAAAATGACGTGTAAAAGTTTTAATGCAAGTGTAATTGCACTTTTCAGCCAAGTCTGAAACATTATTCACTGTCATGAAATTATTTATAACATTTTCGTGAAAATCATTTTTCTCAACTGGTGGCTTAAATCTTATCATCATAATATCTTCTTCTGATGACGGCTTTATGACGGTTCTCTTTCCGTTAGAGAAAACCATTACACAAGACGATACTTCGGAAAACACAAATTGATCTACTTTCATTTTATTATTGGGAGTTATATTAATTGCTGCAATACTTATCTACCTGAAGGCGCATCTACAATTAGTGTTCCTTCAAAAATATTATCTTCAATAGTTATAGTGACATTGTAGGCAGCATTTCTCAGATTGCTTATATCGATATATGCGGGCAACCATTCATCTGCATATACATTTCTTGTGGTAGATGTTCTGCCACCCTGAATCTTTACAGAAACAATACCACTATAGTTCTCCACTTTAATTTCTAGATTACTTACATTATCGGTAAAAGCCGATGCGATTATTTCATTATTAGATCTTGTAGATCCGTTTTGTTTTACGAGAAGCACTTCTGCTTTATCAACCTCTCTTGGGCTATTATAAGTGTCGGTAGCGTACACTGAAAACAATGATAAACTAAACAAGATTAATAGAGCTCTAAATGTCTTTTTTTTCATACCTGTAATATTGAAAAGTTGTAATTATTGAGTTGTAGATTATGGACACAAAGTAACATCAAAATTACTGCTTTGTCAATAGGGCTCTCCGATTTTAACGGCACTTATTGGATTAGTGTGCTGTAAATGAGGGTTGATTAAGAATGTGTTTTAACGCCATGTTTCTAAGTGTTTTTAGATATAAGGACAATAATATAGGCTTTTATAGCACCGTTTATTATGTTTGTTGTCTTTTCGTATAAGTAAAATAGGGTATAAAGACTAAAAAAATCTGTCTGTATTTATTCCAGCATTTATCATCTTTTTCTTCAATTGCGATTTTCTTGCGCGTACACTTTCTATGGTACTATTCATAAAAGTTGCAATCTGTTTATTGCTTGCTTTGTTCGACAAAAGCATAATCATCATCTTCTCGTTTGGATTAAATATCGAAGCCTCCTCAGCTGTAAGATTAGTATATTGTGTAAAAGTAATATCATCTGGGTGTATTTCGTTATACATATCTCTAAGCTCTGACGATGTATTAAGGAGAATAGAGTTCATCTCTTTGTGCACCATTGGTTTGGCAGATACATATTTTTGCGAAAGTGTAGTAAAACTGTCCTGTAGGTTTGTCAATCTTTCAGATAGATATGAGTAAATACTAATCATCCACTCCATCTTAATAGCATCCTCTTCCATTAGTTTAGTTTTTAGCTCCTGCTGCTCAGCCTCGTGGCGTAAAATCATTAGCTTCTCCTTCGATTTGGTTCTTATTCGTCTATTAATGATTACCACAATCAACAATACTAATATAACAAGCATCGTAGCCATTGCCCAAAAAATAGCAGTTTGTCTTGACCTAAGTAGTCTATTTTCGGCAACGGATAGGTCGTATCTCCTTTCAGCCTCCTTTATTTCGTTATTCAATATCTGATCTACAGAACCCCTATATGCGTTTAATGCAATATCCATATACTCTTTTGCCAGTTTATGGTTGTTCTGCATATCGGCAATATCAGCTAGATTTTTATAAAACAGAAAGCTCTCGTGCTTACTAATATTTTTGTTGGCATCTAAAGCCTTTTCGGCATAATATAGAGCACTATCTGGCATGCTTAGCGATGCATATTTTGTGGAAATGGAATAATATAGTTTTGATAAATCACCAACATTGTTAGTGCTCTCATGTATATTCAACTGTTTTTTATCGTATTCAAGCGATTGTTCATTATCTCCTATCTGCCTGTAAAAGTACGACTTAGCATTAAGTATATAAAACACCTTATAATTATCCAATCTGCTCTTGCTAATAGAATCGAGATATATTCTTGCGTTCTCCATATCAGAGATATAAACATAGTTCCAAAACAAAGCCAGCTGAGCATCAATTATATGCTCATCATTCTTCTCAAGATTAGCATATTCTAAAGCCCTTTTAAGATGCTTATCTGAGTCGGAAGTATTATTATTATTGAAATATACATCTCCAAGAAAATAATTAAGCATGTATCCAATTTCGGGATTGTGTTTTTTCATGCTTCTAAATATGGTTTCAGCCTTTCTTAATGGAATATACACACTGCTATCACTAATGCCAACTCTGTATCTCACAATGCCTTGATAGATAAGAGCCCTGACATGATTATCGTTGTTTGCAGACTTACCCTCGTAGTATCTTACAACTCTACTTATCCTCTTATCATTTTCAAAATCAAAATACGATTTGTCCCTAGCTATCGTAAGCAACAAGCTATGATACGCTTGTTGCGCATTATTCATAGTATAGCCCTTTATTTGTTCCAGACTATCCCTTACTAATGCAGGATTCTCATTAATCATAGAATCCCACTCTTCAAGCTTCGACATTATATTCTTACCCCTATTGCATGATGCAATTGTGATTATGAACATAATTGCCAAAACCGCATATCTTGTATATGTGCGCATATGTGATGAGATTGACAGTTAGGACAAAG
>CAYTQG010000060.1:0-15215 GCA_964439965.1 uncultured Proteiniphilum sp. | reverse complement strand
AAATCATTGGATATAAGGGTTTTTACTTGTTGAACGAGGGAAATATGGGAAGCAACAAATCAACATTAGACTTCTTCAACTTCGAAACTGGTAAATATATCAGAAATATATACGCTGAACGCAATCCGGAAGTACCTAAGGAGATGGGCGATGTAGGTAATGATATTGCTATTTATGGGAGTAAGTTGTATGCAGTAATAAATGTGTCAAATAAGGTAGAGGTTATGGATGCAGAAACTACAAAGAGAATTGGACAAGTGGAGATACCCAATTGTAGGTATATCAAGTTTCATGATAAATATGCTTACGTTACATCATATGCAGGACCAGTTGTTATTGATCCTAACTATACACAAAAAGGGTTTGTGGCAAAGGTAGATACAGCTACACTTGAGATAGTGGATAAGTGCATAGTTGGTTTCCAACCTGATGAATTAGAAATTGTGAATGGAAAAATATATGTAGCCAATTCGGGAGGATATATGGGGGCAGGAAATTCAGATGGATATGAACGTACAGTTTCGGTGATAGATCTCGAAACATTTGTAGAAGAAAAACGCATTGATGTTGCTATTAATCTTGAAATGGTACGTGCTGACAAGCGGGGTGATTTGTGGGTAAGTTCGCGTGGTGATTATTATACCGAGCCGTCTGTACTTTACTTCATTGACAAAGATAAAGAAAGAGTCACAGATACAATTCGTACTGCTGCAAGCACCATGTGGATGGATGAAGATCTGCTTTATGTTGTTGGAAATCAATTCAGCTATATCACTAATGAGTGGACGCCAAGTTATTCAATTATTAATACGAAAACAAAAGATGTTATCGTAGAAAAATTTATTACTGACGGAACTGATGACGATATTGAAACTCCATATGGAGTAATGGTTCATCCTATAACAAAAAACATTTACATTACCGATGCAGGGAATTATGTTACTCCCGGCGTGTTGTATTGCTTCGATAAAAGAGGAAAGAAAAAATGGGATGTGCGAACTGGTGATATTCCTGCACACTTTGCACTGTTGCCTATTTACGGAAAGAATTAAATACAAAACATATAACTAAATTAAATTATTAACATTATGAATCAAAAATCATTTTTATTGACATTGTTTTTGTTCTCATTATTCCTAATTGGATGTTCGGATGAGGAACAAATTTTAGCGCCAGAAATATCTGGTATTGAGGAGAGTTACAAACTTCTGGATAATCAATCTATAAAGTTTAGTCCTGAAGTGAGTAGCGATGCTGAAACTACTTACTCTTGGTTGCTTAACGATGAGGAGGTGGCAAATACTCATGAGTTCACATTCGAGGCTAAAGAGGCGGGTGAGTATAAACTTGTATTTAGAGCAGTAAATAAAGGTGGAGTTACACAAAAGGAGTTTGTGGTAAACGTTTACTCTTCTTCAGACACATTCAATACTGAGGTGTTTTCAATTCTTAAGATTGAGCTTCCTGGATTTGTGGGTGAAGATGATGAGGTGGCACTTGAGGTAACCAAATCTGACTCAGAGAAATATCGCCTGACGCAAAATGAAAATGGAGATGTTCTGTTTGCTTCTGTTGATGAGGGCAACTATTCAGTGCTATTATCCTCGGGCGATTTTGAAGTAGAATATACTATTATTGTATCGGAGCGTGAAGAAGAAGTGTCAGGATACACAGCAAATGTATTTGATTATCTGCCTGCTCCTGGTCAGTTTGTAAATAAACTACCTAAATATGAAGAAGGCGACACTCACGCAGATATGGTGGCTAAAGTTGAAAAAGCACTTGTGGGCTCTTCTGCATCGATGATTACCCTTGGTGGTTGGGGTGGCTATGTGACAATTGGATTTGACCATACTATTGTGAATGTGGAAGGTAAACGCGACTTTAGAATTCATGGCAACGCTTTTGGAGCGGCCGCTAATCCTCGTCCTGATGCTCCGTTTGGTGGAAGTTGTGAGCCAGCAATTGTCATGGTGGCATATGATAAGAATAAAAATGGAAAACCTGATGAGGATGAGTGGTACGAAATAGCGGGAAGTGGAAACTTTACAGCAGAAAATGAACCTTGGTATGAAATAGCTAAAACTTCGGGAAGTGATTTAAGTACTTATCGCGATTATGAAATGACATTCTATCGTCCAGAAATTGAAGATAATAATACTTCCGATGCCTACATTCGTTGGACAGATAACAAAGGGAATGAAGGTTATAAAGTAAAAAATTCATTTCACAGGCAGCCTTACTTCCCTCAATGGATTGATAAGGATAAAATTACATATAAGGGAATTCGTCTAGCTGATAATGGTATTGATGAAAGTGGAAAGGGTTCTTATTATGTTCTTTATGCATATCGCTATGGATATGTAGATAACTATCCAAACAATGATCCAAGATCTGCTATTGATATCGATTGGGCAATAGATAAGGATGGTAAGCCTGCAAACTTGCCCGGTATCGACTTTGTGAAAATCATTAATGGTGTTGACAAAGAAAACGGATGGCTTGGCGAGGCTTCTACCGAGGTTGCAAAAGGTGAGGATCTTCATGTGCTTGAAATTGATATTGACTCTGAACTGGAATAATGTTTAACTGAATTATTATATAAAAACAAAAATGAAAAAGCAATTAAGTTTATTGATACTGCTTGTTAGTGGTATTCTGTTTTTTAGCTGTGAGTATGATGATACTTACTTAAAAGAGGAGATTGATAAGATTAAAACAGATTTATCTGATTTGAAAAGTCAAACCTCGGCTATGCAATCACTTGTAGATGCTCTGAATGAGGGCAAGGTGATTACTAAAACTGAAGCTCTGGAGGGTGATAAAGGATACAAAATCACTTTCAATAACGGTGAGACTTTAGAGATAAGAAATGGTGCTAATGGTGCTGACGCTCCAGTAGTGGGTGTGAAAGAGCAAGATGGCGTTTACTATTGGACTATTACAACCAATGGCGAAACTGATTTTATTACCGACTCTAATGATAATAAAATTAAAGTATCGGGTGCTGATGGTGCTACTCCGCTATTAGACATCGATGCTGAAGGATATTGGACTGTAAATAATCAGCGAATAAAAGATGCAAATGGAGAATATGTGAAGGCGCAAGGTGATTCGTTTTTTACCACCATTACCGATGGCGATGATGCTGTAACCTTTGTGATGGCTGATGGTAGTACTATTGTGTTGCCCAAATCAGCTGGCACCTTCCTATCATTTGATAATCCTAATGATGAGCCATTTTTCCTTTTCAAACCAGGTGTTAGAAAAGATTTGAAAATCAATTTTGCTAATGTAACTGAGTTGCGTATTGTAGAGAAACCTGAAGGATGGTCTGCCGATATTCATATTCCTAATAAGACAGTAAATATATTAGCACCACAAAACTCAAACTTTGGTATTGGTAATATCCGTATTGAAGGGGTTGATAGCAAAGGTATGGTATATCAGGCAGTTGCTAAAGTGGGAACTGAAGGTATGATTTTTAATGATCCATATGGTGTTTATATCCTAAATGAGGGAAATATGACAACTGAAAATGGATCACTTATATTTATTACATCTTCGGGCAACTTGATGAATAATGTGTACTATAATGCTAATGGTACTGAATTGGGGAATGTCTCACAAGACTTGTTTATAAATGAAGGTAAGATGTATATACTTTCTCAAAATGGCAACAACAATTCGGCAGCTACTGGAAAAGTAAATGATGGAATGTTGGTTGTAGCCGATGCACAGTCTCTTAAAAGAGTGAAAGCTTACAATAGTGAAATATCTAAATTGAGCTGGCCTTCGCATATTGCAGTTCTAAATGAAGAGAATGTATTTATTCGTGATAATAATGGAGTTCACGTTCTTAATACTATTACCGATGAGTTTCAGCTTATTGATGGAACTCGTGGCGCTGCAAAAAATGATATGGCTGTTGTGAATGATAAGGTTTATGTTATTTCAGGCAAGAAAGTATTGATGATTGAAGCAGGAAACTTAAGTGTTGCAAAAGAGATGGACTTGGGTGCCAATATTACGGGCTTGTTGAGAAGTAGTGATAATAACCTTTGGGTTTCTACAACTGGAACTCCTAATCAAATTTCTAAAATTGATAGTGAGTCGCTTACCATAATAAAATCAAATGATGTATCAGTTGGTGGACTTAGCGCTGGTTGGGGCTCAACTCCTGGAATTACAGCTAAAGGAGACACACTTTATTACAATAATGGTGGTATGACTATTTATCGTCACATTTTCTCTAAAAATGAATCGAAAGAGATGATAAAAGCACCTTCAGTAATTAGTAACGCGGGAATGGCTTATAATAATGTAGCAGTTCATCCACTAAATGGTGATGTGTATCTTAATACAATCAAAGGGTATGGATGGGATTTTACTTTCAATAACATCAGCATCTTTGAAGATAAGAATGACGAAATGACACTTAAGAACAACTATAAAGACTATACTCGTTTCCCTGCAGGGATATTTTTTAATGCAAGTTTTTTAGATAATTAGATATGTACAATGAACACAGGTATCACAGAAACTCTACTTTTTTATTGAGGTGATATTTGTTATTTTGGGTGAGAAGAGGTGCTCGTGAGAGTACCTCTTTTTCAATTATCACAAAAAACATTCTTTTTAGGAAAAATAAATCCAAAGTTCTTTTCTCACTTTAAAAAACATATGTACATTTGCGCCTCGAAAATAATCAAAGACTCCGTAGCTCAGCTGGTAGAGCAAATGACTCTTAATCATTGGGTCGAGGGTTCGATTCCCTCCGGGGTCACATGTTGCTTAATAACGCAGTAGGTTTTAATTGCCTGTTGCGTTTTTTTATTTCAGGATTTTTTGCTGAGAAAATATCACGTTATGAGAACATTAAGTATCTATTCGGCATTTAAGTGAATAGTTGTAGATCAGGAGGCTCCAGCAATTATTATTACTGACTTATTACGTGAGAATGAAGAAGAACAAAATGGTAAATAGATATTGCTATACTACTATATCTTGATAGCTTATTCACTAAGCATTCAGGTATTTATATTTTAGAAATTAAATAATCAAAAAGGCATACTATCAAAGCATGCCTTTTTTTGATGTTTATCAACTGTCAATCCTAATGAAGTCTCCATTCATTGTGAATTCTAAATCTAAATCATTATCCAATTCCACTTGTTGATTACGCCCATCTATTTCCCAACCAATAATGTAGTTTTGAGGATAATTAGCTACAACATATTCCCTTATTTTGGATGGAATTACGCTATCAGGAAGTTTTGAGATACCTTCTATTTCAATAATTTCCTTTTTGCGATTGAATGTTAGAGTGTAATTGCCCTGCAATATAATCTCATATGTTTTTGTTAGATCATCATGCTCAATTAAAGATTGGATAATTGCATTATCTGGAAAATGGGTTGAGATATAAGTACTTATTTCTACGGGCAACTTGTCGGTAGAAACTATCTCTTCTTTGTCGCAACTGCTAAATAGTGCAACTGCTAAAATTAATGTTAGTAATGATAATAATGACTTTTTCATATCATAAAATATATCTAATTGTTAGTGCTACTCTCTTTGTGATGGATTTTTGCAATCTCCATATTTAAAAAAATCTGATTTAGTCTGGTATTTTGCTGATTATTTCTCCGTCAGCATCAAAACTTACCTTCCACTCTTCGTATTGCCTTTTGAGCTCAATGGTGTAGATAGTTTTCCCCGCTTCTTGTATAGCTTTTAAATCACTTGTTCTGTATCCATCAAAGTTGTTTTTGATACTAATTAATACCTTTTCGGGTAAGTCTCTTTTCGATATTTCTGATTTTTGTCTTAGCTTTTTGCCAGTATTGTCATACCAAATTGTATGGTCGTGGCGTCTAATGCCAGTTTCGAATTCAACTTTATAAACATCGCCATCCATTTTCCACTCAATGTCAAATGCCCTTGGGTACTCTCTCTGGAAGCTATTTATAATTAATGATGGAACTGATTTCTTGTGTAGCTTTTGTGCAAAAACTAAATTGAATGAAAATAGTATCGACAGAATACATATCATGCTTATCTTTTTCATAATTCCTTGTTTTAAAAATTATATTACAAAGTAAGCACCCGAATCTGGAATGAATTTGGAAAAGGCAGATTAAAGGGAATAAAAAATATTATTGATTAAATATTATTTCAAAACAGTGCATATTGCTGTCATAATTATAAGAAATAGTGTATCCATACATATTACAAATGGCCTTAACAATGGCAAGTCCAAGCCCCAATCCTGAGGAGCTACTATCAGACTTATAGAATCTAGAGAACAGATTCTCCTCATTCAGTTGTTCTTTTTTTCCAGTATTACATATTCTGAAAATATTGTTCTGAATAGAAACTTCTATAAGTCCATCTGGATGATTGTGAAATATTGCGTTTCTGATTAGATTTGATATTATTATATTTGCTAATGATGGGTCTATAATTGTCTCTAAATCATTTTCTTCTGATAGTGATATTTTAATTCTCTTGAAGTCTGATACCTCTCTCAAATCTTCTATATTGCTTTTTGTGATTTGGTTGATAGATACTGACTGATTATCCATAAATTGGTTGTTCTCAATTCTGGAAAGTAATAGCAGTGACTTATTAATTCGTGTAAGACGTTCTACTATTTCAACTGTCTCGCCAACAACTTTTGCATTATTGCTTTCAAGCTCGCCACTTTCTATTAATAATTCAAGCTTATTAATCACAATGGCTAGAGGGGTTTGCAACTCGTGTGAAGCATTCGAAATGAATTGCTTTTGCTGTTCAAATACTGTAAGATTATGCTCAAGAAGAGTATCCACTGCATGATGCAAATCGTTAAACTCTGTGGTTTTGCTATTAATACTTGGTTTGGTTTTGCTACTACCTATTTTATAATGTTTCAGTTTGTTGAGATAAACATAAAATGGTTGCCACAATCGCTTTAGCACAAAGTTGTTTATAATAATTATAGTGATAAATAGTGCAGTATAAAGCCATGTTGTGTTCCAAAATAATTGCTTTACTAAATCGTCTTCTTCAATCATAGAGTGAATAACTTTCAATTCGTAGTATTTGTCGTCCATCTCAAATACTGTAGATAGCATTCGAGCCGGCTCCAGTTCGGGTACTAAGTCGTCAGAATCTTGCATTCTCATGATTGTATCAGAATATCTATCTTTATATCTGATTGCTCTTTTATCCTCTATTTGATTAATTGTGAAGAAGCCATCATCGAAATTATTATTTTCGAGAATAGAAGTATCATAAAAAGCTTGTGCTACTATTTGACGCTTGTAGTTATCCAATCCCTCGTCAGCACTAGACTTTATCTCCTTATAAATGCTGAAAAAAAATATAAGAGCCCATATGCTTATAATAATCAGCATATAGAACGAAATGAACTTTAATGATTGATTTAATAGTTTCATTTTTCCAGCAATCTATATCCGATGCCATATACTGCCTCTATTTCTATTCCAGCATCAGCATCTCGTAGCTTCTTTCTAAGATTCTTAATTTGATAATATATAAAATCAAAACTGTCTGCTTGATCTATATTGTCGCCCCAAACGTGCTCTGCCAATGCTGTTTTAGATACTAATCTGTTTTTATTGAGCATAAAGTAGTATAGCATATCAAACTCTTTTCGGTTTAGTGTTACCAACTGATTATCTATTGTGAGTGTTCGTTCATCCACATCCAGAGTAATATTGCTTAGGCTGAGAGTGTTTTTGCCATCAAAGCTTTTTCTTCTTAGCACTGCTTTAATGCGTGCATTAAGTTCAGCAATATGAAATGGCTTGGCCAAATAATCATCAGCCCCTAGGTTTAGTCCTATTATTTTGTCGTCAAGCGAGTCTTTGGCCGAGATTATAATCACGTTTGAGTCTTTATCTGATTTTTTTAGTTGTTCCAATAGCTTTAGTCCGCTTCCACCAGGTAGCATGATATCTAGCAAAATACAGTCATAATCGTAAACCGATATCTTATCGAGTGCCGAGATATAATCTGCTGCACTTTCCACAACATACTTTTCCTTAGTCAACGAAGTTGTGATAACTTCCAAAAGATCTGCTTCATCTTCAATTACTAATATTTTCATGTTATAAAGATAACAGATTAATTTGGGAATTAGTTGGGAAAAGCATAACAAAAAAAGATGCCCATACTAATGAGCACCTTTATATATATGAGAGAGTAAACCCTTATTCGCTTACAAATAATCTCTTGCCTGAGAATAGAGGATCGCACGTAACATTGATTTTTAGTTTTCTAAGCCCTGCCTCATCTCCCGGAGTGGGGATATGGGTTGAGTGCATTTCGCAATTGTTAAGCTCGGTTAGCTTTTTCAGTGCCATCTGAGCTGCGGGGTTTGATATTGCACTAATTGATAAAGCAATTAAAGTTTCTTCAACATCAAGGCTAGCAGTTTTGCCATCTAATATATCTTTCTTTAGATGCGTTACCGAATCAATTATATTTTCAGGCAGAAGAATCATATTATCGGGAAGTCCCGCCAAGTGTTTAATTGCATTCAATATCATAGCAGATGAAGCATGCAGAAGCATAGAGTTTTTGCCAGTCACAATGCTTCCATCTTTTAGCTGAATGGCAGCACCACAAAAATTGCCATCATATCCTTTTTTCTCCTTTTCGGCAATTATGGCAGCGTTGCGCGCAGGTTCCACCACCTCACGGTCCTCATCTTTTGCATCCACCTTTTGCATTATTTCGGCATATCTATCCACTGCCTCGGCATCTATTTGTCCATTAGCGTAATCAACAAAACTACGCAAGTGGCGGCGAATAATCTCTTGATATGCAGCTTCGCTACATATTTTATCGTCGATGATGCCGGCACTAATTCTATTCACACCCATATCGGTAGGCGATTTATAGATACTCTCATCGCCAGTAATCTTATTAAGAATCGATTTGAGTAGCTTAAATGCTTCAATGTCTCTATTATAGCTTACCGCCTCCACACCATATGCTTTTAAGTGATATGGGTCAATCATGTTTTCGTCGCCCAAATCGGCAGTGGCAGCCTCGTAAGCAATGTTTACTTTGTGATCGATAGGTAAGTCCCAAATGGGGAAGGTTTCAAATTTAGCATATCCGCTTGTGTTGCCACGCTTATAGTCGTGATATAAGTTGCTAAGTGCCGTTGCCAGTTTACCACTACCCGGTCCTGGACCAGTAATTACTACAATTGGCTTAGTGGTTTCAATGTATGGATTTGCTCCATATCCCTCGTCACTCACTATCAAATCTATATTTTGTGGATATCCACGGGTGGGGTAGTGCAGATACACTTTAATGCCGTTTAGCTCAAGCTTGTTTTTGAATATATCGGCAGCAGGTTGCTTTTCGTATCTTGTTATCACAACTGCCGTTACTTCGATGCCATACCACCTCATATCGTCGATGCTCTTCATCACATCCACATCGTAGGTAATACCAAAGTCGGCTCTTATCTTATTTCTTTCAATATCGCCAGCGTAAATGCACATCACTACTTCTACCTGATCTTTCATTTTTTGTAGAAGTCGCATCTTCACATTGTAGGCAAAGCCAGGCAATACTCGCGAAGCGTGATAGTCGTACAATATTTTTCCGCCAAACTCTAGATAGAGCTTGTCGTTGAACTTGCCTACACGTTTCATTATAGCCTCCGTTTGTTCGTGCAAATACTTTTCGTTGTCGAACCCTACTGTGTCAATATTTTTCATCTTTAGTTTATATCTTTTATTATCGTGAGAGACTCAACCACACAATTAAACACAAATAAATATATAGAGCTATGTAAAAGCTACATACAATTTAGTTTGTTTCATAATTTCATTGGAGTGTGTTAGCAAAGGTGGTGCCTCATCTAAAATTAAAGTTCAAAATTACTCAAATTTTAGATGAACACCATATAGAACTAGAAGAAAGATTAATTTATATGTGTATTTTACATCAAGTGTAGCTCTAATTATATAGAAATCTCTTGATGCTTTTCTTAGGTGTTTTCTCAAACTCATTTTCCATTATCTCTATTGATTGAATGCGTTCGTAGCGAGCAATCACCTGATTCACTGCTGTTCTATTGTTTCTCATTACTTCGTCAATACTATCTTCACTCACACCGTCTTCTTTCATTGATGCATAGTCGGGATGCACTAAGGCTACTAGTTTATTGTCGCGTTGCACTACCAGGCTTTCGGCCACGTAAGGCATATTGTTTAGCTTAGCCTCAATCTCTTCGGGATATATGTTTTGACCATTGGCTCCAAGAAGCATTGTTTTAATTCTACCTTTTATAAATAATCTTCGGCCTAGTAATATGCCCGAATCACCTGTCTTTAGCCATCCATCTTCGGTAAAGGCCTCTTTAGTAGCTTCTGGATTTTTATAATATCCTGCCATCACGTTTTCTCCTCTCACCTGAATCTCGCCAGGAACTTTTTCTGGATCGGTCGAGTCTATTCTAGCCTCCATTATTCCTTCAAGTATAGAGCCACACGATGTAGGAACAAAATCATAATGATGGTCGTACGAAATAAGTGGGGCACACTCAGTCATACCATAACCCACTGTGAATGGAAACTTTATTTTATAAAAAAATGATTCAATATCTTTACCTAAGGCTGCACCGCCAATAATTACTTCGCGGAAGTTGCCACCTAACGAGTCCACCAACGACTTTTTAATCTTGCTATATATAATCTTATTTATCCCTGGTACTTTTAATAAAACCTTTACAGCTGGTTTTTCGATGATTGGTAGAATTTTTTTCTTATAAATCTTCTCGAAAATAAGTGGAACTGTGATTATTATATTAGGTTTTATCTCCTGAAATGCTTTCACTAAATTCATTGGAGAGGGAATAACATCGAGCAGTGTTACGTGTACTCCATTAGAAAGAGCATATAGAAAATCGAATGCACATCCATAAGCATGGGCCATAGGTAAGAAGGCCAAATCCTTTTCGCCAGGATGTAGCAGCTCTAGTGTATGAGCATAAGTTACGTTGCCAGCATAATTGTTGGCCGTAAGCATCACCCCTTTGCTAAACCCTGTGGTGCCCGAAGTGTAATTGATACATACTACCTCGCTGTTATCCACTTCGGCATATCTGATATTATCTTTAACAAAACCGTTTGGATACTTTTCATTAAACTTACTATCCACACGTTTCATCAAATCGGTGTGCAACTGATTGTTGCTTTTCAAAAGATCAAAACTTGGAATCGAAACCGAAGGCACACTTATTTTATCATGATCCAAAGTAGTCCAAATGGTATCATTAATAAAAGCGCACTTCGAGTCGCTGTGCTCAATAATATGGTGCATGCTTTTGGCATTAAACTCGTGCAAGATTGGCACAATCACTGCACCATAAGTGATAGTGGCAAGAAATACCAGCGACCATGTGCTATGATTTTTACCTATAAGTGCTACTTTGTCGCCCTTTTCTATACCAAGTTCTTCAAGCATCAAATGGATGCGTGCAATTTCATGAGCCAGTTGTCCGTATGTCAAGCTGTTTTTGTCTTTATAATCAGTAAGAGCTGGCTGAGCCCAATACTTTTTGAAGCTCTCTTCGTATATCTTAATAAAGTTTTGATCTATCATTATGCACAAAGTTAGTATTTTTGTGCAAAAGTAATATGAATTTAGACATAACCAAAGAAATACTACTTCATAATTAGTGTAGTTTTTGTATTTTTGCCCCGTTGTTATTATATAATTAATAATCACAGCATAATGTTTAACAATAAATGAATTATTAAAATGATTGATCAGTCTGTTTTTGAAAATAAAACTGCAGCATATTATACCCTAGGTTGTAAGTTGAACTTTGCCGAAACTTCAGCTATTGGTCGCCAGCTGCTCAATGCCGGCATCTCTCGTGTTCGCGAGGGAGGCGATGCCGACATATGTGTAATAAACACCTGCTCGGTTACAGACTTGGCCGATAAGAAAGGACGCCAAGCAATTCGTAAGATGATTTCAAATCATCCAGGAGCTTTTGTGGTTGTTACCGGTTGCTATGCCCAGCTAAAACCCGATGAGGTGGCCGAAATAGAGGGTGTGGATTTAGTTTTGGGTTCGGAGCAGAAATTGGACGTGCTTCAATATATCGACGACCTAAAGAAAAAGGATAAAGGCGAGGTAGTAACTTCCAAAACGCATCGTATCAAATCGTTCGTGCCATCATGCTCGGCCGACGATAGAACTAGATACTTTCTTAAGGTGCAAGATGGTTGCGATTATTTTTGCTCGTTCTGCACCATACCGTATGCACGAGGTAGAAGCCGCAACGGATCGATTGCCGACTTAGTGAAACAAGCCGAAGGGGTAGTAGAACAGGGTGGTAAAGAGATAGTTTTAACTGGCGTAAACATTGGTGACTTTGGTCACTCCACTGGCGAAACATTTTTCGACTTGGTAAAGGCGCTCGACAATGTGGAGGGTATAGAGCGCTTCCGTATTTCATCAATTGAGCCAAACTTGCTAACTGACGAGATAATAGATTTTGTAGCTAACTCGAAACGCTTTGCTCCTCACTTCCACACACCATTGCAAGCAGGAAGCGATGCAGTGCTAAAACTGATGAAGCGACGCTACGATACAGATTTATTCCGTCATAAGATGGAGAAAATTAAGTCTGTATTGCCCGATGCTTTCATTGGAGTCGATATCATTGTAGGTACCCGTGGCGAGCTTGATCAATATTTTGAAGAGAGTATGGCATTTGTGGAGTCGTTAGATATTTCTCAACTACACGTATTTACCTACTCGGAGAGAGCCAACACGCAGGCACTTGCCATTGACTATGCAGTGGACCCCCGCACCAAGCAACGACGTAGTAAGGCTCTTCACGATGTATCGGATGTCAAATTGCGAAACTTCTACGAATCTCAGCGCGACACCACTCGTAAAGTTCTTTTCGAACATACTCGCCGTGGCAATATGATGCATGGATTTACAGAAAACTATATTAAAATTTGCGCTCCATTCAATCCTGATATTATCAACGAAGTGGTAGATATCAAAGTGGGCGACTATAATGAAGAGGAAATGGCTATGAATGCTATTTTCATTGATAAATAACGAAACAAATAATGGCCGATAAAAAAAGAAAAGGGATAGGATACTATCTCGTTTATGGTACTTTTTCACTTATTGCAATGCTCCCGTTCGGGGTATTGTATTTTATTTCAGATATTCTCTACGGATTAGTATATAAAGTGGTGGGATATAGAAAGAAAGTGGTGCGAAAAAATCTTCGAAACTCTTTTCCCGAAAAAAGCAAAAGTGAACTAATGCATATTGAAAAGGAATTTTATCGGCACTTTTGCGATTATTTTGTTGAAACAATCAAAACCTTGCGTATCACCGACAAAGAAATTCGTGAGCGCATGGTTTTTGAAAATATTGACGTTATTGATGAGCTTACCAAAGATGGAAACTCGTGCTTATTGAGCATGGGGCACTACGGAAATTGGGAGTGGATTCCATCGATAATATTGCACATACCCGAGCGTATAAAGCTAGGAATGGTGTATAAGCGATTGTCATCCAAAGATTTTGAAGATCTGTTTTTGCGCATCAGAGCTAGATTTGGACCAAAGGCAATAGAAATGAAATCGATTTACCGAACCATCGTTAGAAACAGAAACGAGGGCGTGACGATGCTTCTAGGCTTTTTAAACGATCAGCGACCACGAAAGCATGCTAATGAGTATTGGCTCAAATTTTTGAATCAAGACACCTTGGCACAAACAGGAATGGAGCGAATAGCTTCGCAAATGGGATTTGCTGTAGCTTATTTAGATATTGTTAAAGTCAAAAGAGGTTACTTTAAATGCTCCGTTTCAGCTATCACACCCGATGCCAGCAAAGAGGACGAACACTTTGTGACTGATACCTACACTCGCAAGCTTGAGCAAACTATAAAAAATAATCCCGCATACTATTTGTGGACACACAACAAATGGTCGCGTACTAAACCTACTGATATATAATGAAGACAGCAGTTATAATTCTTAATTGGAATGGGCAGAAGCTTCTTGAAGAGTTTTTGCCTACTGTGCTACAACATTCTCTGAGTGATGACACTAAAGTGGTGGTGGCTGATAATGGCTCTACCGACAATTCGGTGGAGTATCTAAAAACAAACTTTCCAGAGGTTCCATTAATTATTTTTGAAGAAAACTATGGTTTTGCCGATGGATATAATAAAGCCATAGAGCAAGTTGATGCCGAATATGTGGTGCTGCTAAACTCTGATGTGGAAACTACACCCGATTGGATTTCTACATTAATAAACTATATGGATGCAAATCCTGGTGTGGCAGCAGTGCAACCAAAAATATTGTCACAGCTACAGAAGTCGCACTTCGAATATGCTGGTGCTGCTGGTGGCTATATCGATCGATATGGATATCCTTTTTGCCGTGGCAGAATATTGGGTAATTTAGAAGAAGATAGAGGGCAGTACGACACACAAGCCCCAATCTTTTGGGCCACAGGTGCTTGCTTCTGTATTCGTCGTAAAGATTATTTAAATGTTGGTGGATTAGATGGCCGTTTCTTTGCCCATATGGAAGAGATAGATTTATGTTGGAGATTGAATGCCCGTGGCTACATAGTAGAGTGCGTACCCCAATCCACTGTATATCATGTGGGGGGAGCATCGTTGGCAATGGAGAGCCCACGAAAAACATATCTCAACTTTCGAAACAATCTTTTGATGTTATACAAAAATGTCCCATCCGATAGATTGGCCGCAACTATGTTTGTTCGTTTCTTTCTTGACATTCTGGCTTTTGTGCACTTCTTGGTTCGTGGCAAAGCAAACAATGCAATGGCTGTGGTAGGTGCGTTTAGAGATTATTTGAAGATGAAGCCAGAGTTTCGTGATAGTCGCAACGAAAACCAACAAAAAGCTATTACAAAGCATATTGGCACCATCTACAACAAAAGTATCCTTTGGAGCTATTATGCATTGGGTAAGCGTAGGTTTAGTAATCTTAATCGATAGTTGGTTTAATCTTTAGTTTTAGGATTGAGCCATGGCATATTCATTCATTATTTTTATTTCTCCGAGTCAAGTCATGTAATCCACATTTATTTTTTTCCTTTCTCCGAGTCAAGTCATGTAATCTACAATTATTATTTTTGCTTCTCAGACTCAAGACACCAATTCT
>CAYTQG010000059.1:0-15238 GCA_964439965.1 uncultured Proteiniphilum sp. | reverse complement strand
AGATTATCCCAACATTCATTATCTTTGCTAAATACACTAATTAAAAAACTCCAATCAATATGCAAATACGAGTTACGGAGCTAGCGGACTTGCCCGCTGTAATGCGGATTTATGAATCGGCAAGGCAGTTGATGCGCGATAGTGGAAATCCTAGTCAGTGGGGTAGTAGTTACCCATCGGTGGAGATTGTAATTGCCGATATTGAGCAGGGGCAGAGCTATGTGTGCGTGGATGATGATGGGGATATCGTGGGGGTGTTTTGCTACTTTGTGGGTGATGAGCCTACTTATCAGAACATATATGAGGGGCAATGGATTGGTGATGGACCGTATGGTGTTGTTCATCGTATAGCATCGTCGGGAAAGCATCGGGGTGTTGCCACTTTTTGTATTAATTGGTGCTTGTCTAATCATCCCAATATTCGTATAGATACGCATCGTAATAATCATGCAATGCATCATCTATTGAGTAAAATGGACTTTACTCGCTGTGGAATTATTTATCTAGAGGATGGTAGTGAAAGGGTGGGGTACGAGAAGGTCGTATTTTAAAAACTAAATCACATTAATAAATAAACTAAATCTATATCATTATGCGTGGATTTTCATTTTCGTGGAAACGATTTGTAGGAATTACAAAAGCTAAACAAAAGATTGCTCGCAAGACGGGCATCCCTACTACTAAGCAGGGACTGGAACGGAAGATTGGTAAGGAGGTAATTAAGGCTATTACCAAGAAGAGATGATGGAGAGATTAAGAAATGGTAATGGATAATATGAGATGTAAGAAGTAGTAGTAGCGAGGATAAAAAAGAAGCCCTTGTCGTTTGCATAAGTGTAAACGGCAAGGGCTTTCTAGTTTTATATTGCTTTGTGCTAAAGCTTTGAGTCTCTTTATTCGTCTGCTAATGGAATAAATACTGCGCTTAAGTCAGGGTCTTGAGCAAACTCATCGAATGGATACATCGGACGAATAATATTGTTGTATGTCAATCGGTGCAAGTCTTGATCTACACCACCTGGGGTAAGAGCCATTAGCCAATCGCCACGCATATTGTAAAGGTCGGGCACTAGGTAGCCAATTTTCACAATCACGATATCTGTTTCGCGTGGGTTTAATCCTAGTTTTTCGAAGTCTTTTTCGTAATGATAAGCCATACGTCTTTCGGTTACGATGATAGATGTGTTACCCTTTTGAACCACAACTTCAGTTTTTGCATCAATATGTCCCTCGTGAATAGCCGAAATGGTACCACTGATTTTTACTGGAGGAGCCCAACGATTGTCGATAGCTGCACCTACTTCACCTTCAATTTCAGCACCTACGCCAAGCTCTTTAGCCTTAGCTACAAACTCAGGCCCAGGAATGGAGGCATAGATAAGCGATTTTCCAGTTCCATTTTTGATAGCCGGTCTTTTCATTAGTTCGTGTAGTGTCCAAGTCACATCGCCAGCACCACCCGCTGTGGGGTTGTCGCCCATATCGCTAATGATGAAAGGCTTTTTGTCGCTCTCGTTGGCTTTTTGCAATGCTTCATCAAGATAAACAGTAGGAGCCACAAACTCGAAATCATCACGAACACTCCAATAGTATTCTGCGATATCTTCAGCAGCTTTGGCCACAGCATCTTTGTCGTCTCCATAAGCCATCACCACACCATGATTGCGCGAATAGTCGGCCCAAGGATATGACATCCAAATTGAAACATCAACCACGTTATCGTTAGTCTTATCAATTTTTCCAGGAATCATTTCATACAAGCTTTTACCTGGCTCGATACGTGTACTAGTTTTTTCGCCAGGAAGCAGGATAGGAACAGGCACCCACGATTTATATTTTGGTTTGCCCTTGCCGCTCTCTAGTCTATTAAGTAGATTAGTAACCGCTCTTTTCTTAGTTTCGATAGCATCATCATGTGGAGCTAAGCGATAGCAAGTGATTAGGTCGGTGTTTTTTGCAAGACGGTGAGTAACGCTACCGTGCAAGTCCATAGAGGTAGAAATCAAAACATCGTCGCCGATTACTTCTCGTATTCTCACAATGAAATCGCCCTCTGGATCGTCCAAATCCTGAACGCTCATTGCACCATGAATATCGAAAAATAGACCATCAAGTGGCAACACTTCTTTAAGTTTTTCTAATGTTTGTGTTACTAATGATTCGTAAGCTTCGCGTGTTACTATACCACCTGGCATAGCGTGTCCGCGAAGTGTGGGCAACCACTCTGCACGATCGATAATGCCCGAATCGGCCTCAAAAAATGGATAATAAGTAAAAACATCTTCGCCATAGCGTGTTTTAAATGCCTCTTCGGTTGACACCGCTGGCGAGAAAGTACTTGATTCTATCGCCAATCCTGCAATTGCTACACGTGGAAGTGGTTTTTTATTCTCCGTGCAGCTTACTAATAATGCAGCAATAAGCAATGCAAGCAGTGTAAGTGATGAAAATCTATTCATATCTTATATTGTTTTAATGATTATAATATAATGCAAAAGTACTAATAAATATGATTTGATGTTACTATTTGTTGAGAAAAGACTACTGGTTAAGTACATGGATGGTATGACAAGCTACTAGACAAGCCGTTTCGGTGCGAAGTCGATTATCACCTAGGCTAATAGGCGTGAAGCCATTATCTAAAGCTTTTTGCACCTCCTCTTCGCTAAAGTCGCCCTCGGGGCCGATAAGTATTAGTGCATTTTGGTTTTTCTTATATATAGATGTGAGAGGATTTTTAATATCGTTGTAGCAATGAGCTATAAATTTTTGTCCCTCAAATGGCTGAATGATAAAATCGTCGAACGATACCATTTCATCGATGGTGGGTACCACAGCTTGTTTTGATTGCTTCATGGCAGATATTGCCACCTTCTCAAGTCGATCAAGGCGCACCTCCTTGCGCTCCGAAAAACTGCATTTTAGGGGACTAATTCGATTAATACCTATCTCAGTAGCTTTTTCCACAAACCACTCATTACGATCCATATTCTTGGTGGGTGCAAAAGCCAATTGAAGTTCAAAGTTCCATGTTTTGGGTTGCTGCACCTCCTTGTCTATGCTCAGTGCAGTATGTTTGTGATGCGCTTGTATTATGGTGCAGTAATATAGGCACCCCTTGCCATCGGTTACCACAATCTTGTCACCTTCGCTCATTCTCAAAACTTTCGCGCAGTGTCTCGACTCCTGCTCGGGAAGCTGATTAGTGCTTTTTATATCAGGCGCATAAAAGAGGAAATCAGTTTCCTTCTGCTTTGTTTCTTCGTTCAATTTCATCACGTATTTTTGTTGCCAATTCATAATTTTCCTCTTCCACCGCCTGCTCCAACCTCTCTTTTAGAGTTTCGGTGCTAATTTCGAATATGTTTTCGCTTTTTGTTTTAGAGGGTTTTTCTTTTGTCTCACTTTTTGAGAAATCGTTTTCGAGAATCTCTTTTTCATCAAAAACGATAGCCATGTTTTTCATAATCTCTTCAGTGGTATATATGGGCGATTTTGTTCGCAATGCAATAGCCACTGCATCCGATGTGCGCGAGTCTATACGAAACTCTTTGCCATTTTGCTCAAGAAGTAATTCAGCAAAAAAGGCCCCGTCCTCAAATTTGTAAATGAAAACCTCTTTCAATACAATATCCATCGAGGTGAATATGTTGGAAATTAAATCATGTGATAGTGGTCGTGGTGGAGTTAGATTTTCCATAATAATGGCAATAGACTGAGCTTCGGGAGTGCCAATAACTATGGGCAATCTTCGAATGCCACCTTCTTCTGCAAATATTAAAGCATATGCACCGGCTTGTACCTGACTGAATGAAATTCCTAGAATAGATAATTTTATTTTGCTGTCCACAATTAATTATTTAATTAGTTATAAGTTCAAATATACGATTTTTAAATCAGAATCTGAGAAAAGTGAAAGTTTTTTTGATTTTTCTCTCAAAAAATTCGTTAGTTCAAAAAGTTTGTCTATCTTTGCACTCGATTTACAACGACATGGTGGTCGTAGCTCAGTTGGTTAGAGCGACGGATTGTGGTTCCGTAGGTCGCGGGTTCGAATCCCGTCTTCCACCCGAATGCACTAGATTTAAGTGTTTTTCCTTTGAGATTTGTTTTAGGTGATCACGTATTAATTAATACGTGATTTTTTTTATATATACCCCAACAGTTTTATTCCAACTCAATGCTGATGATCAACCCATAATACTGTGGAGTTCTTTAGATGCTAGTATATTTTCTGCCATTAAAACAGGTTTCCAATTACTGCCTCCCGAAAGCATCTTGATTTTTTTTGATGTTATTCTACATTCTTCTTCTAAACTCGGAGCAAACAATAGCCGTAGCCACAGCCACGTTTAGCGATTCGGATGTTTCTTGATCGGTGGGATAGTTGGGTATAAATAGTTTATTGTTTATTCTCTTTTCTAGTTCTGCCGAAACACCTTTCCCCTCACTTCCCATAATGATGAAACCATTGCTTTTTAAATTTTCGGTATAAATGTTTTTGCCTTCCAGAAAGGTGCCATAGACAAGTGCATCACTGTGCTTGTCTAAAAAGCTAATTAAATCTGTGTAAACAACATTATTACGAGCAATTGCCCCCATTGTGGCCTGCACTGTTTTAGGGTTATATATATCCACAGTATCTTGCGAACAAATGATGCTCTCTATCCCAAACCAATCGGCAATCCTTGCAATAGTGCCCATATTCCCTGGGTCTTGCACTCCGTCTAATATCAGGTGTAGCCCCTGCTTGAAATCAATATTATCTTCGTTTGCACGTGGCATATAAAAAACTCCAATAACTGGCGATGCTGTTTTCAAGTGAGTAGCCTTTTTAAGTTCTTCATGGCTGGCAATTATTATCTCATCTGCTTGGCTGCGATCTATTTTCTCAACTATCTCAGTCAGCCCCGCCACTAGTTGGCACTTGCAACTCTGGAGCAAATCGAAAACTAATTTCTCTCCTTCGGCCACAAAGGTCCCGTTGGCATTCCTATGCTTTTTATCTTTCAGAGATTGAATATACTTTATTTTGTTTTTACTTAGCGACACCCTTTTGTTTTGAATTTATGTAGTTATTAATTATACTGCAAAGGTAATGATTTAAACAAAAAATCAACGATATCATTATAATCTGTATTATGACATCGAAATATATAGTCAAAAAATGTATCTTTGTAACATCTAGTAGAAATAATAACAACAAAATAATACTTCTATTCTTATGAATGATAATGCAACAATGAAAAAAGTTGCCGATAATATAAGGATTTTGTCGGCTGCAATGGTAGAAAAAGCAAAATCAGGACACCCCGGTGGGCCAATGGGTGGTGCTGATTTTATTAATGTTCTGTTTTCAGAGTATCTGGTGTTTGATCCCGAAAACCCAACGTGGGAACTGCGTGATAGATTTTTCTTAGATCCCGGTCATATGTCATCTATGTTGTACTCTGTGCTTCATATGTGTGGCAAATTTACGACCGAAGAGATTCAAAATTTCCGTCAGTGGGGTAGCCCAACCCACGGTCACCCCGAATTGAATGTGGCACGCGGAATCGAAAATACATCAGGACCTCTAGGGCAGGGACATGCATTTGCTGCTGGTGCTGCTATTGCTTCAAACTTTTTGAAGGCACGTCTTGGCGAAATCATCGACTATAAAATATATTCATTCATTTCTGACGGTAGCGTTCAGGAAGAGGTGTCGCAGGGTGTAGGCCGTATGGCAGGGCACTTAGGCTTGAACAACTTAATCATGTTTTATGATTCAAATAATGTACAGTTGTCAACCACCGTTCATCAGGTAAACACTGAGGATGTGGAGATGAAATATAAAGCATGGAACTGGAATGTAATCAATATCAATGGAAATGATGTTGACGAAATTCGTGCTGCGCTGGATGCTGCTAATAAAGAAACGGACCGCCCTACACTGATAATTGGTAGAACAATAATGGGGCTTGGTGCTGTTAAGGCAGACAACTCATCGTTCGAAAATCAAGTGTCAACACACGGGCAACCACTAAGTGCTGCTGGTGCCGATTTTGCACAAACTGTAAAACACCTTGGTGGAAATCCTGACAATCCATTTGCACTTTTCACAGAGTCGCAAGAGCTATACGGAAAACGTATGGGCGAGTTGAAGAATATTGTTGCTGAAAAGAAAGCTAAGTATGATAAATGGGCTAAGGAAAACCCAGAACTATTGGAAAAGAAAAACAAATGGTTCTCACGCGAACTTCCTAATATAGATTGGGCAAATATCGAGCAAAAAGCCAATTCGGCCACACGTGCTGCTTCGGCAAATGTGCTATCGGTGCTATCAAAAGAGGTGGAGAATATGATTGTAGCTTCTGCCGACCTATCCAACTCAGATAAAACTGATGGATTCTTGAAAAATACCAAAGCATTTGTAAAGAACGACTTCTCAGGAGCATTCTTGCAAGCGGGTGTTTCAGAGTTCACTATGTCTGCACTATGTATTGGTATGAGTCTTCACGGTGGCGTGATTCCTGCTTGTGGCACCTTCTTTGCATTCTCAGATTATATGAAACCCACAATCCGTGTGGCTGCATTGATGCAAACACCAGTAATATTTATATGGACACACGATGCCTTTAGAGTGGGCGAGGATGGACCTACACACCAACCAGTAGAGCAAGAGGCACAAATTAGATTGATGGAAAAACTGCAAAATCATAGCGGTCGCAACTCTATGTTGGTTCTTCGCCCTGCTGATGTGCATGAGGCCACTGTGGCATGGAAAATGGCATTAGAGAATGATAATTCGCCAACAGGATTGATTTTCTCTCGTCAGAATATCAACGACCTTCCAGCCTCAAATGGCTCAAGATATGAGGACGCCTTGCAAGCAAAAAAGGGAGCATATGTGGTTACAGATGATGAAAACTACGATATAATCCTATTAGCATCAGGTTCTGAGGTGTCAACCCTTGTAGAGGGAGCCGAATTGCTACATAAAGATGGAATTAAAACAAGAATAGTGTCTGTGCCATCTGAAGGCTTGTTCCGCTCACAGTCAAAAGAGTATCAGGAAAGTGTATTGCCAGCAGGTAAAAAGAAATTTGGTCTCACAGCAGGCCTACCCGTAACTCTTGAAGGCCTTGTAGGCGCTGATGGAGCCGTGTGGGGACTAAATTCGTTTGGATACTCTGCACCATACACCGTATTGGATGAGAAACTTGGCTTCACTGGCCAAAACGTTTATGAACAGGTTAAAAAACTATTTTAATAGCGCTCAAACACTATTTAAATAGCATTTTAATAAATATATATCCGGGACAAAAGTTAGTCCTGGATATTTCTTCCCCGAAATAATTTAATAAAAAAGAGATATGTCATTATTTGATAACACCGTCACACCTATTGGTTTGGCATCCGATCACGCAGGCTTTGATGCAAAACAAATTGTAATAAAGCTATTGAAAGAGAAAGGTATTCCCTACAAAGATTTTGGCACTTACGATGATAAAAGTACCGATTACCCCGATTACGCACACCCATTGGCAGAGGCGGTTGAAAAGGGCGAGTGTTATCCCGGAGTAGCTATTTGTGGCTCGGGTAATGGAATAAATATGACGGTGAATAAGCATCAGGGCATTCGTTCGGCATTGTGCTGGAACAAAGAAATTGCCTTTTGGGCAAGAGCTCATAATGATGCAAATATTCTTGCACTTCCTGGGCGATTCGTGACCGAGGAAGAGATTTATGATATCTTGGTTACCTTTTTAAACACTCCTTTTGAAGGTGGACGACACGAAAGAAGGATTAACAAAATACCTGTTGAAGGATGTTGATATGAGGCATATCAAAAACATAGTTCTTCTTTTTGCCATTTCATTTCTCAGTTTTGGATGCGATGCCGATATGACTGTCGATAATAATCCCGAAAAGAACTTCGATGCTCTTTGGAAGATAATCGATGAGAATTATTGCTTCTTCGAGTATAAGAATATTGACTGGGATGCTGTGTATGTGAAATACAAATCGCGCATAAAGGGCGATATGGGTAGCGAAGCCCTATTTAAGCTGATGGCCGATATGCTATCCGAGCTTAAGGATGGGCATGTAAATCTGTTTGCCTCTCACGATATGTCGAGATATTGGAATTGGTCGGAGGACCACCCCTCAAACTTTGATGTCTCCGTTCAGGATAAGTATTTAGGAAAAGACTACTCTATAGCTTCGGGGCTCTACTACACTATACTTGATGATAATATTGGCTATATATATTATAGCAGTTTTTCGCGCGATGTGGGAAACGGAAATATCACCGAAGTGCTGAGCAGGATGTCAATATGTAAAGGGATAATTTTTGATATTAGAGACAATGGCGGAGGAAGCTTAGCCAATGTTGAAAAACTAACAGCCCGCTTTTTTAATGAGCGCACCCAAGTAGGATATATCACACATAAGATAGGGAAGGGGCACAACGATTTTTCGCCACTATACCCCAAGTATGTCGAAAGCTATAATGGGGTACGATTTCAGAAGCCTGTGATGGTACTTACCAATAGAGGATGCTATAGTGCTGCCAACGATTTTGTGAATGTGATGAAGCATGCACCCAATGCCACCATTATTGGCGACCAAACAGGAGGCGGAAGTGGATTACCTTTTTCGTCAGAGCTGCCCAATGGCTGGTCAGTACGTTTTTCCACTTCTCCAATGTTTGATATAAACAAAAACCACATCGAGTTTGGCATCGAACCCGATATCTATGTAGAGCTAAATCAAGAAGACAAACAAAAAGATAAAGACACTATTATTGAAAAGGCGCGCGAGATAATTAATAATCGTTCGTCAAGTAAAAACTAGATAAGAATAATTTATTTTTTTGTACCTTTGCCAATTCGTTAAAATAGAGTAGAACAATTAATTAGAATATTTACCTAAAATGAAATCTGAGAGTAATGAAAACTTGCTCTCTTTTATTGTGTTAAGATGGATAAGAATACAATCATAGGTTTTTTGCTTATTGCGGCAATTATATTTACATTTACAATCGTCAATAGGCCAAGTAAGGAGCAGATAGAAGCTCAACAAAGGATGCGCGATTCTATCGAGCGTGTCGAAATGGAGCGACTAGCACTCGAAGCTGAGCGCTTGGCTTTTGATAGTACAGAACAAAGTACGGGAGAGAAACAAAGTGAGGTTGTGTCACAGTTCTTTTCTACCGGAGATGATGCAGCTAATGATTCGATATCGAGTGGTAGCGATTCGCTAGTGGTGGCAGCACCAGCTGTGGAAGAGTTTATAACTCTCGAAAACGAGAAGATAGAGTTGACATTAAGTACACTTGGTGGCACTATTCATTCTGTTCATCTGAAAGGAGAAAAGCGTCACAATGGAGATAGCCTATATCTTTTTGAAGGAGAAGAGGCGCACTTCAATATGGAGCTCTTCAACAGAAATAGTGTGAGACTTACAACCGAGAAGCAATACTTTACACCTATCAAAACTGCTAACAGGAACTCGGTAGTTATGCGCTTGGAGAATACACCAGGACAGTATATCGATTTCGTTTACACACTTCCTGCAGATGAATACATGATGGATTTTGATATCCGTATTGTGGGAATGAAAAATGGATTGCACCCTGAAAGTTTGACAAACTTGCGTGTAAATTGGGACCAAAAGATCAGACAACAAGAGCAAGGACGCCAATTTGAGAATAGATTTGCAAGGCTAAACTATAAATATGATGCACAATCTAAAACTCAACAGCTAAGCAACACGCGAAATGATAAAAAAGAATTGACAGAGCCAGTTAAATGGTTCGCTTTTAAAGACCAATTCTTTAGCTCTATCATTATTGCCGAAAAGCCTTTCACTAATGTGGTACTTAGCTCTGAAATGCTTTCGGAAGATAAGGAGTACATTAAGGACTATAAAGCCGAAACATGGGTGCCAGTTACTATCGACCCTACTGACGATAATATAACTGCATCATTCAAATACTACTTCGGTCAAAACCACTTCTACACACTTAAAAGCTACGACAAGAATGCCGAGAGTGGAAGCAGCAAGCTATACCTAGAAGAGCTGGTTGACCTAGGCTACAAATGGTTAAGCTGGATTAATAAATACTTCTCAATTCCACTATTCAACTTCTTTTTGAAGCTAAACTGGGGTATGGGACTTATTATTCTTGTGATGACGATAATCATTAAGTTGATTGTGCTACCAATGACATATAAGTCGTTTAAATCATCAGCCAAAATGCGTGCTCTTCGTCCGCAAGTGCAAGCAATCGAAGCTAAATACCCAGGACAAGATAAAGATGTGATGCTTAAGCGTCAGCAAGCCACTATGGAGCTATACAATAAGGCAGGAGCAAGCCCAATGAGTGGATGTTTCCCAATGCTATTACAAATGCCTATTTTGCTTGCATTCTTCTTCTTTTTCCCATCTGCTATCGAGTTGCGTCAGCAAAGTTTCTTATGGGCACACGACCTCTCTACATTCGATGCACTGATAACTTGGAACTTTGATATCCCACTTATAGGTAAGTTTTTGGGCAACCATATTAGTATTTTCTGTTTGCTGATGACTGTAGTAAACATTTTCTATACTAAATACAATATGCAAGCCACCGACACTGGTCAAGGTCAAATGGCGGGAATGAAATATATGCCATACTTCATGGCTATCATGATGTTCTTCGTATTGAACTCATATCCAGCTGGTCTAAACTACTACTACTTCTTATCAACACTGCTTACCATCCTATTTACATTAGGCTTTAAGCAACTCCTAAACGAGGATAAGCTACTAGCACAAATGGAGGCCAACAAGAAGAAACCTAAAAAGAAATCGGGCTTTATGGCACGTATGGAAGAAGCTCAAAAAATGCAAGAAAAGGCAGCAAGAGAAAGAGCTAAAGAAAATGCTAAAAAGAACTATAGGAAATAAAATATTCCACACATACACATAGTTTTAAAACAATAAAAAACCGCTCCAAACTTCAATGTTTGGAGCGGTTTTTTTGATATGGTTAAGTTGATTACTCTTACATCTATTGTCTCTCAGAATCCCTTACTCCTCTTCCATAAACCACGAAGAGTACATCAAATAATTGTTTGCAATCCGTTGGTTCATCTCGGTAGATTGCTGTGGGTCCACTTTTTTCACAAATTTGGCGGGCACCCCTGCATAAATACTGCCTGGCTCCACCTGAGTGCCCGTAAGCACCACCGATCCGGCAGCAATAATGGCACCTTCGCCTATCACCGCATGATCAAGTATCACCGCACCCATACCAATCAGCGAACCATCCTTAAGCTCGGCGCCATGCACCACCACGTTGTGCCCGATGGTAACATCATTGCCAATAATAGATACCGATTTTTGATACAAAGTGTGAATCACGCTTCCATCCTGAATATTAACCCTATCGCCAATGCGAATAGAGTTTACATCGCCTCGCACCACCGCATTAAACCACACGCTGCAGTCGCGCCCCATCACCACATCGCCCACAATAGTTGCATTCTCTGCCAAATAGCAATTCTCGCCAATTTGAGGTGTAAAACCCCTCACTGATTTTATTAAAGCCATATATGTAGATATTGTGTAAATTGTTTTTTTGTTGTCTCGCTTTTGCCAACAAAAAGAGAGGAAGATAATTCAAAATCATTGTGCCTTCCTCTCGTTTTATTGCATATCAAATGCTGTTTAATCACCGTTTAAACAGTAATTAAATAGCCTTAGTTTTCTCTTTTAGCCATTTCTTTTCATCCTTATCAAGGTGTTTGTGCAATTTGTCGTACACCATCTCGTGATAATTATTTAACCACTCTCTTTCGGCATCCGTAAGCATATCCACATTAATAGGAGTAGTATCTATATGACAAAGAGTAATAGTTTCGAAATTATAGAAAGTGCCAAAAGCCTCAGTAGCCTTATCCACCTGAGTTACTATCAAGTTTTCGATACGTATTCCATACTCATTTGCTCTATACACACCAGGCTCGTTAGATGTAACCATACCTGGGCGCAATACTGTAGGATTTTCCTCCAAGCGAATGTTTTGCGGACCCTCGTGCACATTCAGGAAGTGGCCAATGCCATGCCCCGTGCCGTGCCAATAGGTAAGATGATTGTCCCAAAGAGCCTTGCGCGCAAGTATATCCAATTGCGAACCGCGAGTGCCCTCTGGATAAATAGCTGTGGAAATAGCAATATGCCCTTTCAGCACATTAGTATAATCACTCTTCATCTGATCGGTAATTTCGCCCACAGCCCATGTGCGAGTAATATCGGTGGTGCCATCTTTATATTGTGCACCCGAGTCGATAAGCAATAAGCCCTCAGGCTTCACAGTAGCGCAATTTTCGGGCGATGCATGATAGTGAATTATAGCACCATTGCCCGCATATCCAGCTATTGTGCCGAAGCTATCGCCCACAAACATATCTTGCTGCGAGCGGAAGTGTGTAAGCTGAGTTTCTATATCCACCTCCGTTACGTTTCCCTCAGGAACAGCCTCCTCAAGCCATCTGTAGAATTTTACCAAAGCCACACCATCCTTAATCATAGCATTTCTGAAACCATCAAGCTCAGTTTCGTTCTTGATGCTCTTCATATGATCTACGGGCGATGAAATATCGATAATTTCGCAAGATTGCGGAATGGTTTGCAAAAGCTTATAGTTAATCTTATTGCCAGTAATGCAAATTGACGAGTCTGCCGGAAGATTTGCTACATAATCAAATATATTATTGTAATCCTCAAGCTTCACATTATGCTTTTTGTACTCTTTTTTCACATCCTTCGTTAGCTTCTCAGGATTCACAAATAGCACAGTCTCCTTTTCCGACACATAAGCATACGCCACCGCCACAGGATTATAATCAACATCATTGCCACGCAGGTTAAATGTCCACGCCACAGCGTCAAGCGTTACTATGATGATGCCATCCGCCTCAATCTGTTTCAAAACACCATTGATGCGCTTAATTTTTCTTTCAACCGATTCGCCAGCAATTTTGTCGGGAAGAATGAAAACCTCGTTGGTAGGTATTTCGGGTCTATCGTGCCATATCACCTCAAACGGATCAAAAGAAGTTTCAAGTTTAATCTCCTTTCTATCAAGGTTTGCCTTTAGTGTTTTAGCATCCGAAGCGGTATATACCAGCCCATCGATAGCCACAGTGCCCCCTTTGCCCACCTGCTCAATAATCCACTCAGTCATATCGGGAGTTTCGGGTTGCCCCATCTTAAACAAGTCGAAGCCAGTGCCCTCAAGCTCGGTAGCACCTTGCAAAAAGTATCTCGAGTCGGTCCACACACCAGCCTTGTCTTTCGTCACCACGGCCGTGCCTGCCGATCCGGTAAATCCGCTAATCCATTTTCTCGATTCCCAATATTTGGGTGGATACTCGCTCAAGTGCGCATCGGTGCTAGGTATAATAAATGCATCAAGTTTTTTTTCGTCCATGAATTTTCTCATGGCTGCCAGTCTGGCAGGAATTTCGTTTGTCTTCATTGTCAATGATTTTTTCGATTTAAAAAAACAAATATAGTTTTTTTTGTTGACGTACGTTTCTCTTTTTCGTATTAGTTTCCAGATTAATTTTTTATACGTCGTTAGGGTAGGTTGAGAATAAGGCAAAAAAAAAGGCCGTGCCTCCGCCCACGACCTAACAATTGTAGATTAGTGAAATCCCAAATTATATAAATAATAGGACTAACCAAATCACTAATCAATCTCTAATTTCAGAAACCTACACTCTTTTTGTTTGCGCCGTTGCGCGCCGAGTTTTTTACAAGAGTGAGTCCACCAGCATTAAGTGGAATAGGCTTACCATTTGATGCGCCCCAAATATTCATCAATTTCATTTGGTTTGCACCTCCATTATTTTTTTGCACATTAAGTGCATCATCATCATTATCCCGAGAGATACCATTGTATGAGTTTCCGATTCTGCTTAGCATCAGCCTTGCATGCTTTCGCTTATTTCTACGTCTATTCACTAGCGATGTGTACGTGTTCATTTCTCTTCTCAGCGTTTTCAGAAATTCTTGAAACTCTGCTGTTGTACCCGTCACATACATGTGCATATCAATAGCCATAAATATGTATGCTAAGCACTCCTGAGCTACTCTTTTGATTTCTACGTTGTTGATATATATATCCCCAACTTTATTATATGCCGTAAGGCACTCTTTAGTAGTGTAATCGTTGTATCTAGCATCGGCTTGCAGCATATTATCGAAAGTTTCCGATAGGCTCAGGTTTTGTATAGATGTTATAAACATCTCATCCGTTTTATACAGATGCTCCATAAGCATCATAAACCCCGACATCTGTTTCTGGTTCTGCCAGGCAGAGTCGAAGCCCCTGTTTTTTAACAAAGTTGCAATATACTGACCGCTTTTCTGTCTTTTATTATTCTTCATTCCCGAAAAAGCATTTGCAGCACTATAAATGCATTGCAATTCCGTAGCTCTTTCATCATGAGCTTGGTTTATTGCCTTAGTCAAATTGTTTTTGGAACTTCTTGGAGCCATTAGGTTTACCATCTTGGTATGTTCTCGAGCTTTATTTAAAGCAATGGTCAGATACTCAATATCGCAATTGCCCAAATAATGCTCGATAATATGCATAGCCAGTTTGTAGGCACCCGAATACTCATAAATTTTTAAATCTCTCAGCTTGCCGTGATTAAATGCATCGGCGCATTTTTTATAATAATCCATTTTGTTTTAAAAATATTTTTTAGTTATTCAAAATGAATCCAGCAAATGATGCGGAGGAATCTCACTTGATTCACCACAAAGATACATTAATATAATTATAGAGGCAACTGTATCGTTAATTTGTTTATGCAAGTAAATCCGTGCCCCATTTACACCATATAAATCTTCTGTGAGCATTTTGGTGGAGCATTTACCCCATAATGTTAATATATTAAGCTATGCCTTGGTCTTTTTACGTTAAAAATGGTTTCATAATTCATTTTCAAGGGCTTTATACGCCATAAATGATTCATGTCTTGGAAAAGCTACATAAAAAACGCCCCGTTTTCTGACTTTTTCCTCATGAAAATAGTGGAAAACGGTCTGCTTTTGTTCAAATACTTCTAACTTGATAGAGATAAATGGCAGTTTTTGTAGAATTTTAATATTTTAATAGGCTGAAACGGTCTGTTTTGTTAGTGTATTTTTGCAATTGGAGTAAAAAACGGGGCGTTTTTTGCCTCCCCCAAAAAGG
>CAYTQG010000058.1:0-15463 GCA_964439965.1 uncultured Proteiniphilum sp. | reverse complement strand
GGGCAGTTACCAGAGTGGACAAATGGGGCTGACTGTAACTCAGCTGGCTACGCCTTCGGTGGTTCGAATCCATCACTGCCCACCACAAAAGCAACAAGATTTCGAAAAGAAATCAAATAGCTATATAAGCGGAAGTAGCTCAGTTGATAGAGCATTAGCCTTCCAAGCTGAGGGTCGCGGGTTTGAGTCCCGTCTTCCGCTCTAAATAAATGAGCGCACAGGGTAAAAAAAAGATGGGCCTATTGCCTATGAGTCCCAAAGGCTCAACTGCCTATGTAGCTCAGGGGTAGAGCACTTCCTTGGTAAGGAAGAGGTCGCGGGTTCAATTCCCGCCATCGGCTCAAAAACAAATATACAATTGGGGAGATGCAAGGCTATTCTTGTATCTTTTTTGATTGCATTATAAATTAAAGAAGAAACATTTTATTAAACTAATTAATAGTATATTTTATGGCAAAAGAACATTTTCAGCGGACGAAACCGCATGTTAACATCGGTACTATTGGTCACGTTGACCATGGTAAAACAACCTTAACAGCTGCCATTACTACGGTATTGGCAAAGAAAGGCCTTTCCGAATTGAAATCGTACGATACAATCGATAACGCTCCGGAAGAAAAGGAAAGAGGTATTACAATTAATACTTCACACGTAGAATACGAAACAGAAAATCGTCACTATGCACACGTTGACTGTCCTGGTCACGCTGACTATGTTAAGAACATGGTAACTGGTGCTGCTCAGATGGATGGTGCAATTATCGTTGTAGCATCAACTGATGGTCCTATGCCTCAAACTCGTGAGCACATTCTTCTAGCACGTCAGGTAAACGTTCCAAAACTAGTTGTTTTCATGAACAAAGTTGACTTGGTAGACGACGAAGAAATGCTTGAGTTAGTAGATATGGAAATTCGCGAACTATTAGACTTCTATGATTTCGATGGTGACAACACTCCTATCATCCAAGGATCTGCTCTAGGTGCACTTAACGGTGAGCCACAATGGGAAGAAAAAATCATGGATTTGATGGCTGCAGTTGACGAGTGGATTCCACTACCTCCACGTGATATTGACAAACCATTCTTGATGCCAATTGAGGACGTATTCTCAATTACTGGTCGCGGAACTGTAGCAACAGGACGTATCGAGTCAGGTGTTATCAAATCTGGTGAGGAAGTTCAAATTATTGGTTTGGGAGCTGAAGGAAAGAAATCAGTTGTTACTGGTGTTGAAATGTTCCGTAAGATCTTAGATAGAGGTGAAGCTGGTGATAACGTTGGTCTATTACTACGTGGTATCGATAAAGATGAAATCAAACGTGGTATGGTTATCTCTCACCCTGGAAAAGTTAAACCACACTCTAAAATTAAAGCTGAGGTATATATCCTTAAGAAAGAAGAAGGTGGTCGTCACACTCCATTCCACAACAAATATCGCCCACAATTCTATATCCGTACGCTTGACGTAACAGGTGAAATTACATTACCTGAAGGAGTAGAAATGGTAATGCCTGGTGATAACGTAACTATCGACGTGGAATTAATCTACCCAGTAGCATGTCACGTAGGTCTTCGTTTCGCAATCCGTGAAGGTGGACGTACAGTAGGTGCTGGTCAAATTACAGAGTTACTAGACTAATTACATTATACTAAGACAGTATAATTAAAACAATAGGGCTCGGTTGGGCATATGCTCAGCCGAGTTTCATACGGGTTTAGCTCAGTTGGTAGAGCACTGGTCTCCAAAACCAGGTGTCGGGAGTTCGAGTCTCTCAACCCGTGCAAAAAAAGATTGAAATTATCAATGAAAAAAATAACTGCATATATAAAAGACTCTTATAAAGAATTAGTTTATAAGGTGTCTTGGCCATCTCCAAAAGAACTAGGCAGTAGCACTATTATCGTGATGATAGCTTCCATTATAATCGCGTTGATAGTCTTCGGAATGGATTCTTTATTTGAGTGGATTGTTAGATTGCTATATGGTATTTTATAAAATTCTGAATTAAGAGAAAAATGGCTGAAAACAGAAAAAAATGGTACGTACTACGTTCCGTTAGTGGAAAAGAGAATAAGGTCAAAGAGTATCTCGAGTCAGAAATGAAGAAAACCGATTTAGGAAACTACGTTTCACAAGTCCTTATACCCACAGAGAAAACTTATGTAATGCGCAATGGTAAAAAAGTAATGCGTGAGCGTGCTTATTTGCCAGGCTATGTGCTTATAGAAGCTGAGCTTGTGGGTGAAGTTATTCACCAACTCAAAAGTATTAACTACGTTGCAGGATTCCTGCCAAGTACAACCAACCCACAACCGCTTAGCGAAATTGAAGTTAAGCGTATTATGGGAACTATGGATGAACTTGAAGAGGCTGGAGAAGAATTAGATATCAAGTACTATGTCGGAGAAAGCGTTAAGGTCATTAGTGGTCCTTTCAGCAACTTCTCAGGCACTATAGAAGAGATATCTGAGGATAGGAAAAAACTCAAAGTGATGGTTAAAATCTTTGGAAGAGCTCAACTTCTCGAGTTGGGTTATATGCAGGTTGAAAAAGAATAATTCAGCAATTGGTTACGCAGTTCTGAAGGTTCTTTATTGTGTTTCGAAAACCGTAATTATTTAAAATCAAAAAAATGGCTAAAGAAGTTGCTGGACAACTAAAATTACAAATCAAAGGAGGAGCTGCAAACCCATCTCCCCCAGTAGGTCCTGCATTAGGATCTAAAGGGATCAACATTATGGAGTTTTGCAAGCAATTCAATGCCAGAACTCAGGACAAAGCCGGTAAAGTATTGCCAGTGGTAATTACTTATTATACCGACAAGTCTTTTGATTTTATTGTTAAGACACCACCGGTAGCAGTTCAATTATTAGAAGCCACTAAACAAAAGAGTGGATCTGCAGAGCCAAACCGCAAGAAAGTTGCGGAAGTAACTTGGGAACAAGTTAAAACTATAGCTCAAGAAAAAATGACAGATTTAAATTGTTTTAGTGTAGAATCTGCAATGAAAATGGTAGCTGGAACGGCTAGAAGCCTTGGTATTACTGTAAAAGGGGAATTTCCCGAAAATAACTAATTAAACTTCAATTAAGACATGGGTAAACTTACAAAAAATAGAAAGTTGGCTTTGAGCAAAATTGAAGAGGGGAAAACCTATTCATTAAAAGAGGCATCTGAATTAGTAAAAGAAATCACTTCTACAAAATTTGATGCTTCAGTTGATATCGATGTACGACTAGGCGTTGATCCGCGAAAAGCTAACCAGATGGTAAGAGGCGTTGTCTCATTACCACACGGAACGGGGAAACAAGTAAGAGTTCTTGTATTATGTTCTCCAGAATCAGAACAAGCTGCACTTGATGCAGGTGCTGATTATGTAGGATTAGATGAATATATCGAAAAAATTAAAGGAGGTTGGACTGACATAGATGTCATCATCACTCAACCACAAATTATGGGTAAAATTGGTGCATTAGGTCGTGTTTTAGGACCTCGTGGGCTAATGCCTAACCCAAAGAGTGGTACTGTTACTCCTGATGTAGCACAAGCTGTACAGGAAGTGAAGCAGGGTAAAATCGACTTTAAAGTGGATAAAACAGGTATTATTCATAGCTCTATTGGAAAGGTATCATTTGATGCAAATAAGATTAACGAAAACGCTAAAGAATTTATTCAAACGCTTATTAAGTTAAAACCTACTGCAGCAAAAGGTACTTATATTAAAAGTATTTATCTTTCAAGTACTATGAGTCCAGGAATTAAAGTGGACACTAAGTCCGTAGAAGAGATTTAATTATAACAAAGTAAGAAGAATCGATGAAAAAGGAAGATAAAAACATAATAATAGAGAATATTGCAGCTAATCTGAAAGAATATGAAAACTTCTATCTTACAGATATCGCTACTCTGAATGCAGAGAAGACAAGTATCTTAAGAAAGGAATGTTTCAAAGAAGATATTAAGCTGCTAATGGTAAAGAATACCTTATTGCGCAAAGCATTAGAAACATTAGAAGGAAACTATGAGGAGCTGTATCCTACACTAAAGGGGAACACTGCTATAATGTTTTCAAACAATGCTAATGCACCTGCTAAGCTTATTGAGAAATACAAGAAGAAAAAAGCAACTGTACCTGCACTAAAAGCTGCATATGTACAAGAAAGCTTCTTCATTGGAGAAGAAACGCTTAAAGATCTTGTTAGCATCAAGAGCAAAACAGAACTTATCGGAGACGTTATCACATTATTGCAATCACCTGCAAAAAATGTTATATCAGCTCTACAATCCGGTGGCGTAACTCTACATGGAGTATTACAAACACTATCGGAAAAAGAAAATTAATTTCACAACAAATCAGAATTAGTAATCAATTTAATAAATACAAAGATGGCAGACTTAAAAGCATTTGCTGAACAATTAGTTAACTTGACAGTTAAAGAGGTTAACGAACTTGCTGAAATATTAAAAACAGAATACGGAATTGAGCCCGCTGCTGCAGCTGTTGCGGTTGCTGCCGGACCTGCTGCTGAAGCAGTTGAAGCTGAAGAGAAGACTTCTTTCGACGTAATCCTTAAGAGTGCTGGCTCAGCTAAATTAGCTGTAGTAAAAGCAGTTAGAGAACTAACAGGTCTAGGATTGAAAGAATCTAAAGATATAGTTGATAGCGCACCAAGCGAAATCAAAAAAGGAGTTGCAAAAGACGAAGCTGATGCACTAAAAAAACAACTTGAAGAAGCAGGAGCAGAAGTTGAACTTAAATAATATTTGGCTCCAAGTAGGTTAATTTGGTTAAGAATCTTCATGAGAAGATTCTTAACCTTTTGTGTCAATATACATATTAAGTTCAAAACTCATTGTCATGTCTTCAAATAACACCCAACAAAGAATAAATTTTGCGTCAATTCAGAACCCTCTTGATTTTCCAGATTTCTTGGAAATTCAATTAAAATCGTTTCAGGATTTTCTACAATTAGACGCACCCCCCGAAAACAGAAAGAATGAAGGACTCTTTAAAGTGTTCTCCGAGAACTTCCCTATCACGGATACTCGAAACAACTTTGTCCTTGAATTTTTAGACTATTTTGTCGATCCGCCACGTTATTCGATCGAAGAGTGCATCGACAGAGGTCTAACATATAGTGTTCCACTCAAAGCAAAACTTTATTTATATTGTACAGATCCAGATCACGAGGATTTTGCACCAGTTATACAGGACGTTTATTTAGGTACAATTCCCTATATGACAGAGCAGGGGACATTCGTAATAAACGGAGCTGAACGCGTTATTGTATCACAATTACACCGTTCTCCTGGTGTTTTCTTTGGACAAAGTGTTCATGCTAACGGAACACTCCTATACTCAGCTAGAGTAATTCCCTTTAAAGGATCTTGGATTGAATTTGCTACAGATATCCACAATGTTCTTTATGCTTATATTGATCGTAAAAAGAAACTCCCTGTAACTACCCTACTTCGCTCTATAGGGTTTGAGAGTGATAAAGATATATTAGAGATATTTGACCTAGCTGAAGAAATTAAGGTTAACAAGACTAATCTAAAGAAAAATATTGGACGAAAACTAGCCGCCCGTGTTCTTAAGACATGGATGGAAGATTTCGTGGATGAAGATACTGGAGAGGTAACATCTATTGAAAGAAATGAAGTAATTATTGAGCGAGAGACTCTTCTAGATGAAGAGAATATTCAGGACATTTTAGATTCTGGTGTTAACTCAATATTAATTCACAAAGAAAGTTCGAACAGTTCTGATTATAGTATAATTTACAACACGTTGCAAAAAGACCCGAGCAACTCGGAGATTGATGCAATTAGACATATATATAGACAACTACGTAGCGCTGAACCAGCAGATGATTCAAGCGCACGTGAAGTAATCAATAGTTTATTCTTCTCAGATAAGAGATATGACCTTGGTGATGTAGGTCGTTACAGAATGAACAAAAAACTAAACTTAGATATAGATGATAGCATTAGAGTTCTTACTAAAGAGGACATTATAGAAATCATTAAATATCTAATTGAACTACTAAATTCAAAAACCGTAGTTGACGATATTGACCACTTAAGCAATCGTAGAGTAAGAACAGTTGGAGAACAACTGTACACTCAGTTTGGAATTGGACTAAATAGAATGGCTAGAATTATTCGTGAGAGAATGAATGTACGTGACAATGAGGTGTTTACTCCAATTGATTTGATTAATGCTAAGACAATATCATCAGTAATAAATACATTCTTCGGTACAAATGCGTTATCTCAATTTATGGACCAAACAAATCCACTTGCTGAGGTAACAAATAAACGTCGATTATCAGCTTTAGGTCCTGGTGGTTTATCTCGTGAGAGAGCCGGATTCGAGGTTCGTGACGTTCACTACACCCACTACGGAAGATTATGTCCAATTGAAACTCCTGAAGGACCAAATATTGGGTTAATCTCTTCAATGTGTGTTTATGCAAAAATCAATGATTTAGGATTTATCGAAACACCTTATAGAAAGGTTGAAAATGGTGTAGTCAATACAAACAACAATCAAGTAATATATTTATCGGCTGAAGAAGAAGAAGATAAATTAGTAGCACAAGGTAATGCTCCCCTTGATGAAAAAGGTAAGTTCATTCTTCCAAGAGTAAAATCTAGGCTTGAAGCTGATTATCCAGTTTCAGCACCTGAGGAGATTGACCTAATGGACGTATCTCCTATGCAAATTGCATCGATAGCGGCATCACTCATTCCTTTCCTTGAGCATGATGATGCAAACCGTGCGTTGATGGGATCAAACATGATGAGGCAGGCTGTTCCATTGGTTGAGAGCGACTCTCCAATTGTAGCTACTGGTATAGAGGGAAGACTTGTTCGAGACTCTAGATCACAAATTATAGCTGAAGGCGATGGTGAAATTGTAGCTGTTGATGCTCGTCAAATTAAAATTAAGTACGACAGAACTGAGGAAGAAGAATATACAAGCTTTGAGGGATCAGTAAAAACTTACAATCTCCCAAAATATAGAAAGACCAACCAAAATACAGTTATTGACTTAAAACCTATCTGTAGAATAGGCCAAAAGGTAACAAAGGGCGATGTCTTAACTGAAGGATTCTCAACAGAAAAGGGAGAGCTGGCCTTAGGTAGAAACCTTAAGGTAGCATTTATGCCTTGGAAGGGATATAACTTTGAGGATGCTATTGTACTTAACGAGAGACTCGTAATAGATGATGTCTTTACTTCTGTTCACGTTGAAGAATTCTCGCTTGAAGTTCGTGAAACAAAACGAGGACTAGAGGAGTTAACATCTGACATTCCTAATGTGAGTGAAGAAGCTACAAAAGAGCTTGATGAAAACGGTATTATTCGAGAAGGCGCAAGAGTTAAACCTGGAGATATAATGATTGGAAAGATTACACCGAAGGGTGAATCTGATCCGTCTCCTGAGGAGAAACTTCTTAGAGCAATATTTGGAGATAAAGCTGGGGATGTAAAAGATGCATCACTTAAAGCTTCACCTTCTCTAAATGGAGTTGTTATTAAAACCAACTTATTTGCTAAAGCGGCAAAGAAAGGAAGAGGTAAACTAACAAACAAGGCTCTATTACCTAAGCTTGACGAGGAATACGAAGTAAAAATGGATGACCTTAAAAAGCTTCTTATCGAAAAGCTTATGCACCTAACTGAGGGCAAGACATCAGCAGGTGTTAAGGATTATACCAATATGGATATAGTTCCTAAAGGGGCTCGATTTACAGTTAAAGTTCTTTCAGATATAGATTACGAATCTGTTCAATTGAGCAAATGGACTAATGATGTAGATAAAAATCAACTAATTAGAAATACTGTAATTAACTATCTTCGTAAATATAAAGAGTTAGACGCAGAGTTGAAACGTAAAAGATTCGACTTGACAATTGGTGACGAACTACCTTCTGGAATTATGCAAATTGCTAAGGTATATGTTGCTAAGAAACGAAAAATTCAAGTTGGAGATAAGATGGCAGGACGCCACGGTAATAAGGGTATTGTATCTAAGATTGTGAGATCAGAGGATATGCCTTTCCTTGCGGATGGTACACCTGTTGATATTGTCCTAAACCCGTTAGGCGTTCCTTCGAGAATGAACTTGGGACAGATACTGGAAACAGTTTTAGGATGGGCAGGTATGGAATTGGGAATTAAGTTTGCTACTCCAATTTTTGATGGTGCATCTCTTGATGACTTAAACTATTGGACAGACAAAGCAGGAATTCCACGTTTCGGAAAGAGCTATCTATATGATGGTGGAACAGGCGAGAGATTTGACCAACCAGCAACCGTTGGAGTAATATATATGCTCAAACTTGGTCATATGGTTGAAGATAAGATGCACGCTCGTTCTATCGGTCCATATTCCCTTATTACACAACAACCATTGGGTGGTAAAGCTCAATTTGGTGGTCAGAGATTTGGAGAGATGGAGGTTTGGGCACTAGAGGCATTTGGTGCATCGCATACACTTCAAGAAATCCTAACTGTTAAGTCGGATGACGTAGTGGGAAGATCTAAAACATATGAAGCAATTGTCAAAGGTGAGGCAATGCCACAACCGGGTATACCAGAGTCTCTAAATGTTTTACTGCACGAGCTCAAAGGTCTTGGCTTAAGCATGGATCTTGACTAAGCAGAACTCTAAACATTAATTGATTTAAAGAGTAAAGTGTGAGATTCTTTATATAGAAGTATCACACTTTACATCACAAATCAATTACTATATTATTTATCAATTTAAATCAACTCTTTATACAGTAATATTATGGCATTTAGAAAAGAGAACAAAATAAAGAGTAACTTTTCAAAAATAACCATCAGCTTATCTTCGCCAGAACAGATTCTTGAGAGTTCATCTGGAGAAGTTTTAAAGCCTGAGACAATAAACTACAGAACATACAAACCTGAACGTGATGGTTTGTTCTGCGAACGTATTTTTGGACCAGTAAAGGACTACGAGTGTCACTGTGGTAAGTACAAACGTATTCGCTATAGAGGTATAGTTTGTGACAGATGTGGTGTTGAAGTTACTGAGAAAAAGGTTAGACGTGAGAGAACAGGTCACATTCACTTGGTTGTACCTGTAGCACATATATGGTATTTTAGATCATTACCCAATAAAATTGGATATCTTCTAGGAATACCTACCAAAAAACTAGACTCTATAATTTATTATGAAAGATATTTAGTTATTCAGCCTGGAGTACTAGGTGAAAGAGTAGCTGAAAAAGATCTATTGAGCGAAGATGAATATCTAGAATTGCTTGAAGAACTCCCAAAAGACAATAATTTATTGGATGACAATGATCCAAATAAGTTTATTGCGAAAATGGGAGCTGAGGGAATTCTTGAAATGCTTGAAAGAATAAATCTTGATAAGCTTGCAAATCAATTACGTCACAAAGCAAATAACGATACTTCTCAACAAAGAAGAAATGAAGCTCTAAAACAGCTACAAGTAGTAGAGGCCTTTAGAGAGTCGCGCAAAATCAATAAGCCTGATTGGATGATAATGAAAGTCATTCCAGTTATTCCACCTGATTTAAGACCATTAGTGCCTTTAGATGGTGGTAGATTTGCAACTTCGGACTTAAACGATCTGTATAGAAGAGTTATTATCAGAAATAACCGTCTAAAAAGATTAATTGACATAAAGGCTCCTGATGTTATTCTAAGAAACGAAAAGAGAATGCTTCAAGAGTCTGTGGATTCATTGTTTGATAACTCTAGAAAATCTAGTGCTATCAAAACTGATTCTAATAGACCTTTAAAATCACTTTCAGACAGTTTGAAAGGTAAGCAAGGTAGATTCCGTCAAAACCTTTTGGGTAAACGTGTTGACTACTCAGCAAGATCGGTAATTGTGGTAGGTCCAGAACTCAAAATGCATGAGTGCGGTTTACCAAAAGATATGGCAGCCGAACTATATAAACCTTTTATTATCAGGAAACTAATTGAAAGGGGAATTGTAAAGACAGTTAAGTCTGCCAAAAGAATAGTTGATAGAAAAGAACCAATTGTATATGATATACTAGAATATGTGATGAAGGGACACCCAGTTCTGTTGAACCGTGCTCCAACTCTTCACAGACTTGGTATACAAGCATTCCAGCCTAAGTTGATTGAAGGAAAAGCAATTCAGCTTCACCCTCTTGCGTGTACAGCTTTTAATGCGGACTTTGATGGTGACCAAATGGCTGTTCACTTGCCACTAGGAAATGAGGCAATCCTTGAAGCTCAGGTTTTGATGCTTGCATCACACAACATACTAAACCCAGCTAACGGTGCTCCTATTACAGTTCCATCTCAGGACATGGTTTTAGGTCTATACTATATTACAAAAATTAGACCTGGAGCTAAGGGAGAAGGCATGACTTTCTATGGCGAAGAAGAAGCAATAATTGCATATAATGAAGGTCAAGTTGACGTTCATGCTTTAGTTAAGGTTATTGTAGATGATATCGATGAAGAAGGAAATCCTATCAGAAAGATGCACGAAACAAGTGTTGGTAGGGTAATTACCAACGAATACATACCTAAAGAAGTAGGCTATGTAAATGAGCTTCTTTCAAAAAGATCATTACGCGATATCATTGGCAAGGTAATTAAAACATGTGGTGTAGCAGCAACAGCAAAATATCTTGATGACATTAAAGACCTAGGGTACAAAATGGCATTTAAAGGAGGATTATCTTTCAATCTTGATGACGTTATTATACCTAAGGAAAAGGAAGAATTAATTCAAGAAGGCTACAACGAGGTAGAACAAATAATGGACAACTACAACATGGGGTTCATTACATATAATGAAAGATATAATCAGATTATTGATACTTGGACGCATATCAACTCTAAGTTGTCAAATATCTTGATGAAACAGCTTTCAGAAGATGATAAGGGTTTCAACTCAGTATATATGATGCTTGACTCTGGAGCTCGTGGATCACGTGAGCAGATTAGACAGCTATCAGGTATTCGTGGTTTGATGGCTAAGCCTCAAAAGAGTGCAGCTGATGGAGCACAAATTATTGAAAACCCTATTCTTTCAAACTTTAAAGAAGGTTTATCTGTACTAGAGTACTTTATCTCTACACACGGTGCTCGTAAAGGTCTTGCCGATACGGCGCTTAAAACTGCAGATGCTGGATACTTAACACGTAGATTAGTTGATGTATCTCAGGATGTTATCATCACTCAAAGTGACTGTGGTACACTAAGAGGACTTGCAGCAACTGCTGTAAAGAATAATGAAGAAGTTATTGCCTCTTTATATGAGCGTATTCTAGGTAGGGTTTCAGTTCATGATGTTCAACATCCTACGACTGGAGAACTATTAGTTAGCTCAGGTGAAGAAATTACAGAAGAGATTGCAGAAAAAATCGAAAACTCACCAATTGAGCGTGTAGAAATAAGATCAGTGTTAACTTGCGAATCAAGACAAGGTGTTTGCGCTAAATGTTATGGTAGAAACCTAGCATCTGGTCAAATGGTTCAAAGAGGTGAAGCAGTAGGAGTAATTGCAGCACAGTCTATCGGAGAACCTGGAACACAGCTTACACTTAGAACTTTCCACGTTGGGGGTATTGCATCTAACATAGCTGCTGAGAGCCGTATTATTACAAAATATGATGGTATCTTAGAATTTGATGAACTTAGATATGTTGAAGCCACTGACTCAGACGGCAAACCATATAAAGTTGTTGTAAGCCGATTGGTAGAAATGAGGCTTGTTGATCCAAATACTAAGATTGTACTGCTTTCACACAATATTCCATATGGTTCAAAACTATACTTCTCAGAGGGAGATAAAGTAGCAAAAGATGATTTAATCTGTGAATGGGACCCATTCAATGCTGTTATTATTTCGGAAGCAGCTGGTAAAGTTAAGTTTGAGAACTTTATTGAGGGTGTAACTTACAAGGTTGAGTCTGATGAGCAGACTGGACTTAAAGAGAGAGTAATTATTGAGTCTAGAGATAAAACTAAAGCACCATCAGCTCATATTCTGAATGAAGATGATGATATATTAAGAAATTATACACTTCCTCTTGGAGCACACGTTGTAAAAGAAGAGGGAGAAAATATCAAAATAGGTGATGTTCTAGTTAAGATACCAAGAGCGGTAGGTAAATCAGGTGATATCACTGGAGGTTTGCCACGAGTAACCGAATTATTTGAAGCTAGAAACCCATCTAACCCTGCAGTTGTTGCAGAAATTGATGGTGAAATTTCATTTGGTAGAATCAAGCGAGGAAACCAAGAGATCACTATTACTTCAAAAACAGGTGAAGAAAAGAAGAGCTTAGTTCCACTTTCAAGACAGATTCTTGTACAAGAAAACGACTTCGTTAGAGCAGGAATGCCCTTGTCAGACGGTGCTATTACACCAGCTTCAATTCTGGCAATTATGGGACCTACAGCTGTTCAGGAATATATTGTGAATGAAGTACAAGATGTATATAGACTACAAGGCGTTAAGATTAACGACAAGCACTTTGAAGTAATTGTTCGTCAAATGATGCGTAAAGTAGAAGTGGTTGAACCAGGTGATACACGTTTCTTGCAACAGCAGCTTGTTGACAAGCATGAGATAATGGAAGAAAACGATAGAATTTGGGGTAAGAAGGTCATTGTTGACGCAGGAGACTCTCAGACATTTGAGCCTGGACAAATTGTAACAGTTCGTAAATTGAGAGATGAGAACAGCTCACTTAAACGAAGAGACTTGAAATTAGTAGAAAGTCGCGATGCTATCCCTGCTACCGCAAATCAGATTCTCCAAGGTATTACTAGAGCCGCACTTCAAACAACTAGCTTTATGTCGGCTGCATCTTTCCAAGAGACTACAAAGGTTCTAAATGATGCTGCAATTCATGGTAAAGTTGATTACTTAGACGGACTTAAAGAGAACGTAATATGTGGTCACTTAATACCAGCAGGAACTGGATTAAGAGAATATGATAAGATTCTAGTAGGTTCAAAGGAAGAGTTTGAGAAACTTAATACTGATAAGCGATCTATAGCCTTTAAAGAAATGGACTAAATACTATAAGTATATAATATTTAAAGTACTAAAAGATTATATTTTATGGGATGTCAACAAGGTTTGGCATCCCATATTTTTTATATGAGAATACACAGTAGAAAAGGAGTAAGGAGATAATTAATGAATATCAATAGTTGAATTAAGCAGACATAAATATGAAATCTAAACAGTGAGACACAAAAAAGGCAACTACTATATGTAATTGCCTTTAAAATTATATTTATAACCTAGTTACTTGCTTTGTTCAAGACTAAGTGTTATGCTTGGTTGATCGCTTACTTCAGTTGGTCCAAAATATTGAATAGGACCTGGGTAAACAAAGCATGTCTCATATGCCCATTTCTCGCGGTTCTCAGCAAAGAACTTAAATGGCTTACCATCCAAGTCAACTAATGCCTTTTGAATAACAGGTTTCATCACACCGTGACGACGCTCCATGTTCATCATCATTGTAATAGGAATTCCACCAGCTATCCACTCACTTGCAGGAGCAGTAGTATTGCGTACAGAAGACATATAACCAGTTTTACCACTTGCAATAAGCAACGAAGCTGTATAGCCTAATGAGTATGTATAGTCAGCGTCATAATTAGATGGCGCAGCACAACGGCCTTCGTATCCGAAGAAGTGAGTTATAGTTGCAAATTTACCAGTATATTTTCCAGCTTTAGTCCACTCTTCTAGTTTAGTCTTAACCATTTCAGCCAATAATTTTTCGGTCTCAATAAGAGATACCTGAACGTTTCCATGTGGGTCACGATCAAGTGTAAGTTGGCGTGCAACAGTTTCAGGAAGGCTAGCATAAATTTCAGAGTTTTCTTTTGAAAGCTTTGAGATTATATACTCACGTTTTGCAGAACGACGTACTAAATCGTACTCTTCTTGATTGTGTGCTAAGAAGTCGTTAAGCTCAGCAATCAAGTTCTTCATTGCTGGAATAAATTCTATTAAACCTTCAGGAATAAGAACAGTACCAAAATCCATTCCCATTTCAGATCTTTTCGCAACAACACTAGCTATTTCTGTAACAATGTCATCTAATGATTGTTGTTTTGCCTCAACCTCCTCAGAAATAATACACATATTAGGTTGAGTTTGTAGAGCAGTTTCGAGAGCAATGTGAGAAGCCGAACGTCCCATCAGCTTAATAAAGTGCCAATACTTGCGTGCAGAGTTACAATCACGTTGAATATTACCAATAACTTCAGAATATACTTTACAAGCAGTATCAAAACCAAATGAAGTCTCAATCTGCTCGTTCTTTAAATCGCCATCGATAGTTTTTGGACAACCTACAACCTGAACACCAGCATTAATACTGCTGTAATATTCAGCTAAAATACTTGCGTTGGTATTAGAATCATCTCCACCAATGATAACTAATGCTTTAATATCAAGCTTTTTTAGAATTTCAAGCCCTTTATCAAATTGCTCTTTCTCTTCGAGCTTATCTCTTCCAGAACCAATAATATCAAAACCACCAGTATTACGATACTCATCAATGACATCAGAAGTAAGCTCTTTATACTTATGATTGATAAGCCCAGCAGGTCCTAAGATAAAACCATATAGTCTGCTCTCGGGATGAAGGTCTTTAATTCCATCAAAAATACCTGCAATAACGTTGTGTCCGCCTGGTGCTTGACCACCTGAAAGAATAACACCAACATTTAATGGCTGGTCCAACTTTTTATCATCATCTGAAGGCTCAAAAGTGATTATAGGCATCCCATAAATATTTGGGAATAAGCTTTTAATTTCCTCTTGGTCACTTACTGAAGTTGTAGCCTCACCTGCTACGGGCTTTACATTGCCATTAAGAACAGATGGCATTTTAGGAACATAACTTGCTCTTGCAATTTGTAATGCACTCTTTAACATTATACTTATATTTTAATTGATTTATTTTTCTGCTTTAATAACCTCTTAGAAAGAAGTGTCAAAAATAACACTTTTTTTTGAGATGCTGAAATAAACACATCGCTAAATAACGTCTATTGAAACCTTTAGAGTCATACTAAAATTCTTTATAGAAATATGATTAGAAAAAGGGTAAAATATTTTTCAATGATATAAAGAACATTTTAAGAGCTAAATCGGGAATTTCAAGGCATGAAACATGTTTGGAGAGCTAAATCAGGAATTTCAAGCATATAAAACATGTTTGAAGAGCTAAATTAAATATTTCAAGCATTCACGTCTTTTTAATAAGCAAAGTATTTTTTAATTTGACTAAGAGCTTGATATATAACAAAACACTTATTTAATAAGTAATATAATACAAAAGCCCTAGATTATTTTTATAAGAACAATCCAGGGCAGTAAGATTACTTATTCTTTAAATGATAAAGTATCGATTTTGAAATAACAATTTGTTAC
>CAYTQG010000057.1:0-15955 GCA_964439965.1 uncultured Proteiniphilum sp. | reverse complement strand
TTTTTTACTGATATTACCAAAACAAGTATCGAAACCGATGGTTTTAGGCCAATATTCTTATATATTGCACTCATTTATGCCATATTTAAGCCAAATTTGAATCTGCATCTACCTATTTACACCCTCAAAAGCGCAACAAATATCATACGAGGAGTCATTTACATCGTTTTTCAGCCAAATATTGTATTACTTACTCCAAATTTGATATAAAAACCCCATCGCTTAATCGCTTTTATATTAATGACACAGTTTTTGGTTTACAACTATTCATTGCTGTATTATTTGAAAGTATAAGTAAGTACAGTCGGGACAATTATATGATAACTTTCTTGGCGTTTCCTATCATTTAAGTTAAATTTGCGCTTTATCAAATCAAAAAACATAAAAACAGATTTCTAAATTATGAAAAAGATTCCACTTCTGGTACTTTTCACTTTTGTGCTCACATTAGTTGCACAAGCAAACCCCTTATGGTTGCGAAATAGCACAATCTCGCCCAATGGTTCCGAAATAGCCTTTACCTACAAAGGTAATATATTTACTGTATCGGTGGATGGAGGGATGGCTAAACAAATCACATCGCACACATCGTATGACACACGTCCAATTTGGTCGCCCGATGGTTCTAAAATTGCATTTGCATCAAACAGAGATGGTGGCTTTGATGTATTTGTGGTATCGAAGGATGGAGGCATGGCAAAAAGGCTAACCTCTCACTCGGCAAATGAATATCCTGAAGCATTTATCGACAACGATAGGTTGCTATTTAGTGCATCCATACAGCCTGATGCTAAAAACCAACAGTTTCCATCGGGTATGTTTACGGAGCTTTACGAAGTGGATATGAATGGAGGAAGACCCGAAATGTTTTCGCCACTTCATTTTGAATCAGTAGCCATAAATGGCAACAAAATGCTATATACCGACAAAAAAGGATATGAGGATGCATGGCGCAAGCATCATACCTCGTCGGTAACTAGGGATGTTTGGTTATATGATATGGATGAAAAAACTCACAAAAAGCTTACCTCATTTAAAGGAGAGAATCGAAACGGTGTGTGGTCGTCCGATGGAAAATCTTATTATTATCTGAGTGAGGAGAGCGGCTCATTCAATATTCACAAATCGGATATTGATGCCAATAATAGCACTCAGATTACCAATTTCAAGGATCATCCAGTTAGATTTTTATCTATTGATAATAATGATAATATTAGCTTCTCATTCGATGGTGAGCTGTACTATATGAAACAGGGTGCTACTCCTAAAAAGGTAGATGTAGAAATTGTTTCAGATGATTTTGAAAGAGATTTAAAACAACAAACAATTAGCAGTGGTGCTAGATCTATTTCGGTATCACCAAATGGCAAAGAGATCGCTTTTATAGCTAGAGGTGATGTTTTTGTAACTTCAATAGAGTTTGCTACTACTAAGCAGATTACTGACACCCCAGAGCAGGAACGCGACGTGCACTTCAGCCCCGATGGCCGTTCAATTGTTTACTCATCTGAGCGTGGCGACACATGGAACATCTACAAAACAGATCTTGTGCGCAAGGATGATAAATACTTTGTGTATGCACGCGAGCTTAAGGAAACACAGCTAACAGATACTGAAACACCATCGTTTCAACCACAATTTTCGCCCGATGGCAAAGAGGTTGCATATCTTGAGGACAGATCGGAAATTAGAGTTTTGAACCTAAAATCGAACAAGTGGCGTACCGTAATGGAGAGCAAGTATAACTACTCGTATAGTGATGGAGACCAGTGGTTTCAGTGGTCGCCCGATAGCAAATGGATTCTTTCGGACTATATAGATGTGGGTGGATGGAATAATAAAGATGTAGCCCTTATAAAAGCCGACGGCAGCGAAGAAATAACTAACCTCACACTAAGTGGATACAATGATGTGAAAGCAAAATGGGTGCTAGATGGCGAAGCGGTTCTATTTTTCTCGGACAGAGCTGGATATAGAAGCCATGGAAGCTGGGGCTCGGAGGATGATGCATATCTTATGTTTTTGACTACCGAGGCTTACGATAATTTCAGACTTAACAAGGAGGAAAGAGAGCTAAAAAAAGAGCTAGACAAGGAGGCTAAAAAGGAAGAAGATAAAAAGAAGAGCAGTAGCAAATCGAAGAAAAAAGATGACGACAGCAAAGATGACTCAATCAAAGCTCCTAAGGATTTGAAGTTTGAACTAGCCGATAGACGACACAGAGTGGTAAGGCTTACTCGCCATTCATCGCGCATGTCGGATGCTCACCTTGATAAAGAGGGAAGCAAACTATATTACTTAGCTCGCTTTGAGAGAGGATACGACTTGTGGGAACAAGATTTTCTTGAAAACAGCACTAAGTTGATAAGCAAAAATGTGGGAGGTGGTAGCCTTATACCCGACAAAGAGAACAAAAAGCTATATATGGTGGCAGGTGGCACCATCAAAAAGATAGACAATGGCAAGGTAACCAACGTATCCTTTTCTGCACCATACAATTACAGAAGTGCACAGGAGCGAGAATATATATTCAATCATGTATGGAAGCAGGTAAAAGATAAGTTTTATGACGAAAACATTCACAACATAGATTGGGAAATGTATAAGGAGGCATATGCTAAATTTCTTCCTCATATAGATAATAATTTTGATTTTCAAGAAATGCTTTCGGAGCTGTTGGGTGAGCTTAATGCTTCGCACACTGGTGCTAGATATTCTGCAGGAAGCGACAGGTGGCCTACGGCAACACTTGCTGCATTTTGGGATTACTCGTACGAAGGCAATGGATTGAAAATTAAAGAGATAATAACAGGTAGTCCACTAATAAAGGCTGATGGCAAATTCAAACCTGGAGTTGTGATTCAGAAAATTGATGGCAAACCTATTGAGGCTGGTGCCACCTATTGGAATCTTTTGGATGGAATGGCAGGAAAGAGAGTTCTTATTACTGCATACAATCCTGAAACAAAAACAACTTTTGAAGAGATAGTAAAACCTATTTCGCAGGGTGCTGAAAATGCATTACTATATAAGAGATGGGTGGAACAAAGAGAAGAGCTTGTAGAGAAATATTCGAACGGACGATTGGGATATATACATATTCAGGGAATGAATAGCGAGAGCTTCAGAGATGTGTATATGAACCTATTAGGAAAATATCGCGACAAAGAGGCAGTAGTTATCGATACCAGATTTAATGGTGGTGGTTGGCTTCACGATGATCTTGCTACGCTATTAAGTGGCAAGGAGTATCAGCAGTTTAAGCCACGTGGACAATATATAGGTAGCGATCCATTCAACAAATGGAACAAGCCGTCAATCTTAGTGATGGGCGAAGGCAACTACTCTAATGCACACGGCTTCCCTTGGGTATATAAGGAGTTAGGCATTGGTAAACTGGTGGGTGCTCCAGTTCCTGGAACTATGACTGCTGTTTGGTGGGAAACACAAGTTGACCCAAGCCTTGTATTTGGTATTCCGCAAGTAACGGTAGTTGACATGGATGGCAACCCTATGGAAAACAACCAACTAGAGCCCGATATTGAGGTTTACAACACACCCGAATCGCTATTAAGTGGTGACGACTTGCAGCTAAAGCGTGCAGTTGAAGAGATGCTTAAGGAGCTTTAGTATTTACTTTGTAATAATCAAAAAACCTCTTCCGAATTATAATGTCGGAAGAGGTTTTTAATATATATATCACTCTATTTTACTATCAGTCTCGAAACTTTCATTCATTTATAAGACTCTCTGGAATGCTCTTCTTAGCTCGTACACCAAGATCTTTCAACTTTTGAGTTTGCAGTACCAGATTATCATTTCCAGTAGATAGTTGTTTGTAAGCATCTGTGTACGCACTTTGGGCAAGTTCTATGTTTCGACCCACCTTTTCAAGATTAGTGATAAAGCCAACAAACTTATCGTAAAGCTTAGCTCCTCGATCTGCTATCTCTATAGCATTTTGATTTTGATACTCTCTTTTCCACAAATCCACAATAAGCTTCAGTGCCGCAATAAGATTAGTGGGGCTAATAAGTAATATCTTTTTATCATAGGCATACTGCCACAAATCGGGCTCATGCTGCAAGGCAAGCATATACGCAGGCTCGTTAGGAACAAACATCATTACAAAATCGAGCGACTCGGCATAATCTTGATAGCTTTTTGTGCTAAGATCGTCGATATGTTTTTTGATTGCTCTTAGATGATTGCGAAGTTCAGCATTCTGCTTCTCCACATCTAGCTCTTGTGTGTATCTCAAGTAAGCATTGAGAGAAACCTTCGAGTCAACTATCACTTTTCGCTTATCAGGATAAGAGATAATGACATCTGGTTGCATTCTATTCCCAAACTCGTTGGTAATATATGAACCATCAGAATTCTTTAAATACTCTTGCACAAAATACTCTCTGTCTCTCACCAATCCAGATCGCTCAAGAATATTCTCAAGAATAATCTCACCCCAGTCTCCTTGGGTTTTGGAGCTACCTTTGAGCGCATTGGTCAGGTTGATAGCATCTTCACTAATCTTTTGATTCAGTTTAGCCAATCTCTTCACCTCCTCGCCTAGCGAGAATCGCTCTTTGGCCTCGGCAACATAAACCTCTTCAACCTTCTTTTTGAAAGCATCAATATTTTCACCTAAAGGTTTTAATAGCGAATCAATATTTTGTTGATTGAGTTGTGTAAACTTAGCGCTCTTATCTTCAATAATTTTAGCCGCAATATTTTCGAATTCGGTATTAAACTTGGTTCGTAAACTCTCCATCTCTTGCTTTTGCAAGTTATGCCTCTCGGCCAGCGCATCAAGATTAGCTTTTGTGGATGCAAGCAAAGATATATTTCTATTCAGCTCTTCGTTTTTGTCAGAAACATCTTTCCTTAAATTATTAATTTCAAGGATATTGTTTTCTAAAACTTCATTTTTTACCGACAATTCGGCATTCAATAAGGCGATATCTCTTTCTAAACCCTGAATATCGATATTAAGCTCACTATTATTAGATATGAGCTTATCAATCTCAGTTTGCAAAGCTTGAATAGAGCCAGACATTGACTCTATTCTTTGCAATGCAAGTTTTAATTCTACGGTTAATAAATTATTCGTTTGGTTGAGTTGCTCGTACTCACCTTTAGAAACTGACTTAGACTTGGATAAAAGAGTTGCTATAATCCAAGCCACTACCCCACCCAATAGAAATGAAATAATCAGTTCTATATACATTTTCTAGTCCTCTTTTAGCTTTTCAAGAGTGTGTCCCATCTTATTTTTCTTTGTCTCCATATAAAATTGGTTATACTTATTTGGAGTAATTTCGATAGGAACATTTTCTACAACTTCTAATCCGTATGATTCTAATCCAATTCTTTTGACAGGATTATTAGTCATAAGTCTCATTTTGGTAACACCCAAGTTGCGCAATATTTGTGCTCCAACACCATAGTCGCGCTCATCTGCCTTATATCCAAGATGAAGATTAGCATCTACAGTGTCCATACCTTCTTCTTGAAGCTTATATGCCGAAGCCTTAGCCATCAATCCGATGCCACGCCCCTCTTGATTAAGATAAACCAAAACACCTTTGCCCTCTTTCTCGATATTGATTAACGATTGATGCAGCTGTTCGCCACATTCGCATCTCATCGAGCCAAAGATATCTCCGGTAACGCATGACGAGTGCACTCTTACCAATACAGGCTCATCTTCATTCCATTCACCTTTGATTAGAGCCACATGCTCCATGCCATTTGATTTTTGTTTGAATGGTATCATTCTGAAGTTTCCATACTGAGTAGGTAGTTTCACCTCCTCACCCTTTTCAACTAAAGATTCTGTTTTCAATCTATACCTAATAAGCTCGGCAACAGAAATAATTTTCATATCAAACTCTTTTGCCATCTCCATCAATTCGGGCAATCGAGCCATAGAGCCATCTTCTTTTTTAATCTCTGCAAGTGCTCCGGCTGGATATAATCCTGCCAATCGTGCTAAATCGATAGCCGCTTCAGTATGTCCGGCACGTCGTATAACACCTCTGCTCATAGCACGAAGTGGAAAGATGTGTCCTGGACGGCCAAAGTCTTCTGGCTTTGTTTCCTCTCTTGTAAGTGCTAATATTGTTTGGGCTCTATCGTACGCAGATATCCCCGTGGTGCAACCATGCGTTAGCAAATCGATAGAAACAGTAAACGGTGTAGCATGAATCGAAGTATTGTTGGCTACCATCATTGGCAAGTCAAGTTCTTCCGCACGCTCTTTAGTAATAGGTGTACAAATGAGCCCACGTGCATGTGTTTCCATAAAGTTCACCTTGTCTGGGGTGATACATTCTGCAGCAATTATGAGATCTCCTTCATTTTCACGATCCTCATCATCAACTACAATAACAAAGTTTCCTTTTTTAATCTCCTCGATAGCTTCATCTATCGTGTTTAATTTAAATTCTCCCATTTTTACCTTTTTATTCAGCTATTTATTTTGCAAAAACTGCATTATTTCATTCAGTTCAGCATTTAGTTTCATTATTAATCTCAAATCTTTATTTATCCTTTTCTGGAATGGCAGTGAAATCAACTTCACCACAATACCTACCGGAAACAGATACATAAGAGTTTTATCTACAACAGATCCTGCCTCAAATGGTCTGACATAATTAATAAGCACAGGGTATTCCTTCGCCTTTTCAATTATTGCCGACCTTCTGGTGTTTGACAACTGATTAAGTATATTTTCAAGATCTATTTTTATTTTATTCAAGCTATTGTCATAGCCTTTGTCATTCCAATAAGTTGCATAACCTAATCTCTCGTAGTTGCTTAGGTGAGAACTAATTTCATTATCTAATACTTGCGATTGAATTGCAATGTTATCATAATTCAATTCCTCAATAACAACCTCCTTGATAGTATAGTTTCTTTTTTCGCGAATAAAAAATAGTTTTCTGAAAAAGCCAGCATAAACATCAGTACTCATAATCACAGAGTCGGTCATTGCCTTGTATGTAAGAAAAACACCTAAAGGCAATAAAATCATCGAGCTAAACCACATACCTACCCAATGAATCCACACACCATCTCGAGTCATTTTATAGCCTACATTATTTAGAATATAGTATATTATAAACAATATAACCGAGATAACTATAGGCATACCTAAGCCACCCTTGCGAACAATAGAGCCAAGGGGGGCACCAATGAAAAAGAATATCAAACAAGCAAAGGAGACTGTGAACTTAGTATGCCACTCAATCCATTGTCTGTTTATGTTGCGCTGTGTGGATGTTTTACTCATCGAGCGAAACATATAATCGTTATTGTTATTATCAGCCTTGGTGAAAGCCGACTTTAGAATTGTATTTTGAGTTTGATAATCTTTTGAGTGAAATAGCGAGTCCATATCAACCCTCTCCGAATTTGAAGCGGCCACTATAATTGAGTCTTTAGTTTCCTTTGGATAACTATTTCGGAAGCTGAGGTATGTATATTGCTTCATCACCTTTCGATCGGATATATTCACACTATCAATATATCTACCCAACGAATCGATTGATTCTTTAAGCTCTTTTGTGTTTTTAGAAACATAGCTACTCGATGTATTTTCTTGTAGCACACTCTCCTCCATACGATTAAAGTTGTCATCGTATGGTATTGTCATAGTTTTTTTCTTGAAGTTCTCTCGGGCATATGGTATAAACTCCGACGATGATCGGTTGTCGGTGCCTTGCGTAAAGTTGTGGAATTGCTGTCCATCATATACAGTGAATAGCAACGACATCTTATCCTCCGACATACTCATCTTTGCCGAGTCGCTGATTATCACAACCATATTCTGAAATCCACTCGACAAATCATAGATGGTTACATCATACAACATACCGGTTTTTCTGTCTTTTTTCCCCACATACATGTTGTATCCGCTTATCTCCTTATAGAAAACGCCTTCAGGAATATCTAATTCGGGAGATTTCTGTCGTATTGAAATGAGAAGAGAATAAAACTTTGGCTGAATCTTAGTCATTGCATTATTCTGAAAGAAATATGCACCTATACTTATGGCAACAACCAAAACGATTAGAGGAACCATTGACCGAAGCAGTGATATACCTGCCGATTTAATAGCTAACAATTCGAGGCTCTCTCCCAGATTTCCGAACATCATTAGCGATGCAAGCAAAATAGATAGTGGTAGTGCTAACGGAATAAGCTGTAATGCAGCATACCAAAACATCTCTGCAATCACATCGATGCCCAAGCCTTTACCCACCATATCCTCAACGTGCTTCCACAAAAACTGCATCACCACTAAGAAAAGACTAATAATGAAAGTCATTAAAAACAGTGGAATGAATGTTTTAAGAAGATAGCTATATAATTTTTTGATATTGAAATTATCTCTCATTTATTAAAAAGAAAAGTACTTTTTATATTTGATACAAAGATAATAAATAACAATGGGGAATAATATTATTAGGTTTAAGAAAACAAAAAAAGTCATCAGCCAATATACATCAACCTAATGATAGTAAATAATATATTCGGATGTAAGTTTTTCACGAAACTCCTAGCCGTCGCATCATTTTATCAATTTGCACTTCCCACAGCGATATAGCATCAGCTTTTTCGTCGGGTTCGGCAAAGTCTGTAATCTGCAGAGCAAGTTCTTTTGATAGTTCGAGCTTATGTATTCTAAACTCAAAATAAAACCTTTCGTCATCCTCATCAGTCCATCTATATCTAATATTATGTTGAGGCTTTCGGTGCACTACTTCTGCTTGATCATTAGATTTGCCCCAATAAAATGTGTAAACTGTTTCATCAATATTTACCTCTACTTCATCGGCAAACCACTCAGCCAATCCGTCAACACGGCTTATCATTCTCCACAAACTGGCTTGCGAGGCACTTCCCATCACAAACTCTATATGAAATTTTTCTTTTGGCATAGTCCAAAATTTGTAATTATTGCCCAATATACAATTTTTCTCTCAATTATAGCACTTTTACATAAATTTTTATTTGCTAATTGTAGATTTATAGGACATTTTTTATATCAAAACTACGTTAAATTTATATTTTCAATTACATTGCAATCGTCGTTCGCTCGGCCATCTCTTTTAAAAAGCCTCTTGTTCAGCATTCTATCAGTCTTTTCGCAGAACTATTTATTAAATAATATGGAGCGTTTTTTAGTTATAAATGGAGATTTTCCAAAACTATAAAGTAAGCTTTAAGATTTATTTCTTGTGTTTATAAAATCAAGAAATGGCTTTTAATATTTAAAGAGTCACTTTGTAAAACTCTTTGGAGTGTTTTAAGGGGCATATAAGAGGTTTATGAGGTTTTTTGGTATGGTTTTAGGGGCATATCGTATGTTTATAAATTGTTTTGGTATGTTTTGAGGGGTATATGTGTGGTTTTTTATGTACTTTGGTGTGGTTTTGGAGGCATTTCTTGTGTTTGTAAAATTATAAAGTGAGCTTTAAGATTCATTTCTTGTGCTCGGAAAATTACAAAGACACTCTTTTTGTCAGTAGAATAGTGTTTGGAAAACTATAATGACCCTTTTTACCTCAGTAGAGTAGTGTTCGGAAAACTATAATGACTCTTTTTGACTCAGGAGAGTAGTGTTTCTCATTTGATAAAGAGTATCTTTTGATTAGTCGAATAGGCTGTTTACTATCTATTTTCTAAATGCTTTTATACCAAAATGTTGTTTATACAAAACTTGACATAATAGACTAATAAGCATAAAAAAAGAGAGGACTGCAAGCAATCCTCTCTGATCAATATAATATTAATGTCTATTCTTATTTAATAGGAATATACTCAACAAATGCTTCGATAGCTTCGTATGATGCAAGGCCTAATTGATTATATAAGTCGGCAGTAGCTCTGTTACGCTCTTCGGAACGTTGCCAGAACAAACGCTCATCATCTCCCAAGAATGGAGCACTATCCATTTGCGATTGGTGACGCAAGATAGAGCTTCTCTTCGAACGTAGTTCTTCTGGAGAAATAGGTACAGCCATTTCGATATTCTCAAGCTCCCACTCAGCCCATGCTCCGCGATACATCCAAACACGACAGTCTTGATACCATTCATCTTCTTTCATGATATCGATTGCTGCAAGAATTGCATCCAAGCACACTTTGTGAGTTCCATGTGGATCGGCTAAGTCGCCCGCCACATAAATTTGATGAGGCTTGATGCTTTCGATATAATCTTTTACGATAGTTACATCTTTCTCTGAGATTGGATCTTTTTTCACTTTTCCTGTTTCGTAGAAAGGCAAATCAAGGAAGCGAACATTCTCGGCAGAAAGACCTACATATCTGTCAGCAGATAAAGCTTCTTCACGACGAATACGTCCTTTAAGGAAACGAACATCAGCTGTATCTACATCCTCTTTTGTTTTTTCGTTGTGTAAGAAATTCAAAATCTCTTCCACTTTCTCTTTCATTTTTGCATTTTCAGGATCAAGCTCGCCTAGCAAGTGCTTAAATACTGAAGTATATCTTATCACCTCTTCATCACCCACAGCAATGTTTCCAGAAGTTTGATATGCCACATGCACCTCATGCCCTTGGTTCACTAGTCTTTGGAAAGTACCACCCATAGAGATAACGTCATCATCGGGGTGTGGACTGAAAATAATAACACGCTTTGGATATGGATTAGCTCTTTCAGGACGATTAGTATCATCGGCATTAGGCTTGCCACCTGGCCATCCGGTAATGGTGTGTTGCAATTCGTTGAACACTTTAATGTTCACATTATATGCCGAACCATAAAGCGCAACTAGCTCGCTAAGTCCGTTTTTGTTATAATCTTCGTTTGTAAGTTTCAAGATAGGTTTGTCAACCACACCACACAACCACACAATAGCACGACGGATAAGCCTATTGGTCCACTCGCAGTTTGTAACCAGCCATGGCTTGCTTATTCTAGTCAAATCGTGAGCTGCTTCTAAGTCGATATATATATCGATGTTAGGATGCGTTTGTAGCACCGAAGCAGGTACCGATTCAGTTACCGAACCTTCAACTAGTTTTCTTATAGCATCAGCTTTTTGTTCGCCCCATGCAATTAAAACTATCTTTTTAGCTTCCATTATACCAGCAAGACCCAATGTAATAGCACTTACTGGCACTTTATCAAGAGACTCGTATCCCGAAGCAATATCTCGACGAGAATCACCATCAAGCATAACCAAACGAGTGTTAGAGTGCAAGTTGCTACCAGGCATATTGAAACCAATATTGCCCTTGCTGCCCAATCCTAAAAGCAAATAGTCTATACCACCCGCTTTTCTAATATTATTGTCAAACGCTTCGCACTTGCTAGCTATCAAGTCTTTCTCTATCGAGGCATCCAAAGAATAAATATTCTCTGGTTTAATGTCGATATGATTTAAGAAACTCTCTTTAACAGAGCTAAGGCAAGTAAGCGATGGCTCTACAACTGGGTAGAACTCGTAAATATTGAACACAACAAGGTTTTGAAAGCTTACGCCCTCTTCTTTATGTATTCTTACAAGTTCTTCGAAAATACGGAGAGGAGAGTTTCCGCTTGTCAATCCAAGAACAAGCATTTTATTCTTAGATGCCTTTTCCTTAAGTTGTTCTACAATATCTTTAGCCACACTAATAGCAGCAGACTCCGATAGCTCGCTAATATCAATAGGCATTTTCTCGTAACGACTAAGAGTGTACTCTTCGAAGTCATTTTCAGGCTTGTAATACCTTTGTGGTATTTTCTCAAGCGTAATATAAGAGCTTAAATCTAAACGCATATAATTATATATTTTAAAAGTTTATTTTTCTAAACACAAAGATATGAAATATTATAATTTGTTCTTTACTATATAGAAAATTCTTTATTATGTGGTATCTACACCTATGTTTTAATTAGCGGTTGCTGCAGCCTTATCTAGTTTTCGTACCACCAACGAATATATAAATAATGCCACTGCCGAAACAGCACCAATACCTACAAATACATACCAGATATAGTGCGCATTTTGTGTAGCTGCCGAGTATGCTACCTTGTCTAACACACCTGAGGCATCAGTAAATAAACGAGGATCGGGACAATACTTCTCCAATAAGAAACCCGATACTCCAAACGCAAACAGATATGAAAAAAACGAGTGAAGATGACTGAAACCTAAGTAAAGCCCCTCCTCCCCTTTGGGTGCCTGAAGTGAGAAATACTCAAGATATCGAGGCGAGATAAAACACTCGGCTAATGCCTGCATTCCAATTCCGATCACCATCATAAAGGCTACAGGATGCATACCTAAAATAACATCAGCACCAATTTGATTTCCAAGAGACATCACAAGCGCCGATAGTGGTATAATGAACATACCAACCATCATAGATGTAATGGCAGTTCGTTTTTTCATAAAGGACGTGATAAAATTGACACTCACAAACACTACCAATGGATTAACGTTGGCGTACCATCCTGGTGTAGCTCCATCGCCAATAAGTCTTAATACATACTTAGGCATTGTTGAGTACATTTGACTCTGTATCATCCAAAATCCACTTACGATAATCATAAGAATCATCAAACGACCATTCATTGCCACTTTGGCCAACGATTTGGCAATCTCACTCATCTTCTTTCCTTGTCCTTCGGTGTGAGAAGATTTGTAGAATAAGAATACCAAAATAAGCGCTAGTAGCGTCATTGACGCAGCAAAATAATTTAAATAAACCAAGCCCTGATCTCCCATGCTTTTACGAAGTGGATCGACCACCGTTTTACCTAAGAAGGCACCAATATTAACCATCATATAAAATATGGCATATCCACGAGCCCTTGTTTCAGTAGTAGTTTCGCGAGCAATAGTTCCAGAAATAACAGCCTTGATAAATGCTCCACCAATTGCAGCAATTATAAGTATAGGAATAATAGACCACTGCTGATAGCTACCAATAAGCCCAGTAAAGGTAGTTGTCATGCCATAGCTCACCAATCCAGCGCTTTGTAGCATGGTAGGTAAGATGGCAAGCCCAGCATATCCAATAGTAAGAAGTGCAAAAGCTAGCAAGATAGAGTTACGAAAGCCCATCTTATCGGACAAAGCGCCTGCAAAGGTGGGCAACAAATATAATGATGCCGAATAAAAACCCGATATAAGGCCAGCTTGAATATCTGTAAATCCCCATACATTGGACAGATACAGCGTTATAACAATGAAGACGGCATAAAAGGCCAATCGCTCTAGTAGCTCTACTGAGTTTGCAACCCAGAATGCTTTTGAAAATTTAATCATAAGTAGTGTAAGTTTAGTGTGCTCTCTTCCTAATATTGCACAAATTTATAATAATGTGCAAAGATAAAATGATTTTACCTCTTTACAACCCATTTGATTACTGATTGTGAAAATATCTACTCAAACTCTATCACTGTAATACCAGCACCACCAAATTGAACATGCTCATCCATAAATTTTGAAACGCCAGGAGTAACACGCAAGTAATCGCGTATGATTTCCCTCAGTGCACCCGTGCCAGTGCCGTGCAGTATTCTCACTCTCGAAATACCCAACTGAATAGCATCATCCACATAATACATCACTGCCTGCAGCGCCTCATCGCCACGCATACCTCTCACGTCAATCTCTTGCTTAAAATCGAGCTTGCGGCCATGCATATAATCTCTAGTATTTGATTCTTTGGCCTCCTGTCTGATTCTATTATTGCTAACCCACTCTAGTCGAGACACATCCACCGTGGATTTTATAACACCAAATGCTACAGTTGCCTTTTTACCACTAATCTCAATAATTTCACCAACAGCCGTTTGCCCCTCAAGTTTCACCGAGTCGCCTACATTAAATGACTCAGCACCTTTAGTTGACACCTTTGTTTGTGTTTCTTTTTTGGTTCGCCTCTTATTCTTTTTCTTAAGCAATGTGGTCTCTTTCGATTTCACATCGTCTTTATACTCCTCTAGCGATTTTCTTAATTGGCGAGTTTTCTCTTTATCGGCTTGTGCCTCCTTTATCTCTCTAATAGTATTTTCTATCTTAGCATTGCTTTCCAGAAGAATTTTTTCGGCCTCCTGCTTGGCTTGCAACAAAATTTCGCGTTTTTGTCGGTTCACATCCTCTATATCAGCCTCGTATTTAGATGTTATTTTATCAAGATGCTTACGTTCACGCCTTATCTCCTCTCGCTTGCGCTCCCAATAGCGTTTATCGCGAGTAATATCTTGCAAATATTTATCCATATTAATGTAGTCGCTACCCACCACTTCCGAAGCTTGTGCTATAACATCCTCTGGCAAACCAATTTTACGGGCAATCTCCACGGCAAACGAACTTCCAGGGTTGCCTATCGAAAGCTGATACAAGGGTCTCATCTCATGCCTATCGTATAACATTGCACCATTGACTACACCCACATTTTCGTTTGCAAAGTGCTTCAGGTTTTGATAATGCGTAGTTATTACCCCATAAGACTCACGATTATTAAATCTATCCAAAAGTGCCTCAGCAATAGCAGCACCTATCTGTGGCTCGGTTCCGCTACCAAACTCGTCTATCAGTAATAGCGACTTATCGGTGCAGTTTCGAACAAAGTATTTCATATTTATAAGGTGCGAACTGTAGGTAGAAAGATCGTTCTCGATAGACTGCTCATCACCAATATCAATAAATATATCTTCAAACAAACCAACTGTAGAGTTCTCACGAACGGGTATTAGCAAACCACTCTGAAGCATATATTGCAGTAGTCCCACAGTTTTTAAGCACACCGATTTCCCTCCAGCATTAGGGCCCGAAATCACTAATATTCTATTTTCATTTTCGAGAGTGATATCAAGCGGTACCACTTTTCTATTATGCTTTTGCAAAGCCAAAAACAACAATGGATGCACTGCTTGCACCCAATCTATTATACGTTTGTTTTCAAAATCGGGTTTTATTCCATTTATCTGAAGTGCAAATTTGGCCTTGGCACGAACAAAATCTATAATTGCTAAGAAGTTGTACGAGTCGAGAAGTTCTCCTAAATATGGGCGGATAAAATTGGTAAACTCAGTGAGAATTCGAATTATTTCTCGATGCTCATCATTCTCCAATTCACGAATACGGTTATTAGCCTCCACTACTTCCGAGGGCTCTATATATACTGTGCGACCCGATGCCGACTCGTCATGCACTATTCCTTTTATTCTTCTTTTGTAAGATGGATTGACGGGCAACACCAAGCGGCCATCACGCATACTAGGCGAAGCATCCTTATCTACTACCCCTTCAGATTGTGCCTTACGAAGAATAGAGTTGAGGGTTCGCGATATACCACTCATAGCTGATGATATCTGACGTCTGATATCTGCAAGTTGTGGTGATGCATTGTTTTTGATTTGCCCAAAACCATCAATTATCTGATCTATTTTCCGAGTTATCTCTTTCGATACAAATATATCTTGCGATAGTTCGCACATATGCGGATATCGCTGTTGCCTCTCCTCATCATCAAAAAACTTCACAATAGAAGATATTGTTATCAACGATTTATTTAGCTCCGACAAGGCCGACTGCTCAATCCACGACCCAGCCACACGTATGCGTTTTAAAACGGGGCGAACATCGTAAAAACTATCCGACGGAAAAGAGTCCTCTTCTTGAAGAATGTGCACAAACTCATCCGTTTGAGATAAATATTTACTTACTATATCATAGTCGGCAGAGAATTGCATCGATTCCACTTTTTCTTTTCCTAAAGTGCTCAAGCAGTGTCGGCTCAACAAATCTCTAATCTTGTTGAACTCTATTTTATGTTCAAAATTATTGGGATATATCACAATCTTATCAGTTTGAGTGCAAATGTAACTCATTTGAGTGAAAAACTAAAAAAATTATCCAACCTACATTGATTGTAAAGTTGCAATTATGATTTCGACAGTTTTGAATTTCATTTGATATTTAGTATT
>CAYTQG010000056.1:0-16204 GCA_964439965.1 uncultured Proteiniphilum sp. | reverse complement strand
TATATGAATTTTCCCAGGTTCGGCACTCATGCTTGGTCCTCTAACAGTGCGGGCAATACCACTAACATTTGAGTATGCACGCCTGAAAATCTCCCATGCACGAACCAAGGGCACTTCGAAAAATGCTTTTGAGCCTGTATCTCTTGCCACAAACATATAATAAGGTATTAGGCCCAAACGAACTTGCTCCGACCACATTTCCGACCAGATGCTGTGATGATCATTTATATATCTCAATAATGGAGATTGGGTACGGATAACTGTGCCTGTGTTTTGTATTCTTTCGATAGCTTGTTTCACCGCATCTGCTGATAACTCCTTGGGATGATTGAAGTGGGCTTGGAAAGCTAAATGCTTGCCAGCTTTCTTCACCTTTTCAAATAGTTTTAGCATTTCATCAGCATCTCTGTCAGTCAAAAACCTATATGGCCAATATGAAAGAGACTTAGACCCAATTCTAATATTTTTGATATGCTCAAACTCTTTAGTTAGCAGTGGTTCAATATAGGCCGACATAATCTTTGCCGTTGTTGTCATTGGGTCTCCACCCGTAAAAAGCACATCTGTTGTTTGTTTGTTTTTCAATAGATACTTATGAAGTAAATCTGCCTCCCTCATCGCAAATTTAAGTCCATTCATTCCAGCAAACTGAGGCCATCTGAAACAGAACGTGCAATAAGCATGGCAAGTTTGCCCTTGACTAGGAAAGAATAGTGCAGTTTCGCGATATTTGTGTTGCATGCCATGCAAACGGTGCCCATCAACGGTCGGAATATTTCTTTTTTGTCCTGCAGGATTAGGGTTGAGGCTCATTCTAATATCGAGGATGGCCGACTTTAGGGTGGCATCATCAACTTTATCATCAATCAAACTCTTTATCTTGTTATAATTATACCTCGAGAGCATTTGCTTTCTAGGAAAAGTAAGTGTGAATATTGGGTCATTCTGAATATTATCCCAATCGATCAATTGCTCTACCACATAATTGTTTGCTTTAAATGGTAGTACTTGCCCAACAATATTGATTGCCTCAATATCCTCCTCAGACAAATTACTCATTTGCGGTATTTCTCTAAAATTATGAAGCGTATAGCTTCGGTATTTGTTAATACTCATTTTGTTGTTGTGAAATTATTTTCGGGTTAAAAATTAGAAATCGTAGAAATGGAATGAAACAAATCAATCTGCTCCATTTTTTATAGGCAAACAAATATATATATAAATGTGAGAAAATCAAAGTGAGAAGTTTCAAATAATCATATAAAGAGGTAATAAATAGATAAATTGATTGTTTTAATGGCAAATATGAAGAATTTATCCAAAAAAAGTACGATATATAAATATTATAGTTACATTTGCGGAATGAAAAGTGATAAACATTCACATATTTACTACCATAAAGCAGCAGTTGTTGTCCGACGATGCTTTTAAATTTTTGCAGACTACCCAAAGTCTGCAACACACCTTCTTTGTTATTTTTTTTGCCGTAAGGCATCATTTTCAATCACAATTTTATTTAACGTTTTAGGATGAATGTAGAAATTCATATAGCAAATAGCACCTATGTAGGTTATGCAGAAGAGATTTGCGAATTAATATATGTGTCTGCTCAGGCACGTGGCACAGGTATTGCCAAAAGAAGTCCCGAATATGTTGCTGAGAAAATCAGATCGGGCAAGGCCGTTGTTGCACTTGATGGCGACAAGCTGGTAGGTTTCTCATATATAGAAACATTTAGCCATAAGCGATTTGTAGCCAATTCGGGCCTTATTGTTCATCCCGATTATAGAGGGCAAGGTCTTGCTAAGAAAATTAAGCACAGTATTTTTGATTTGTCACGTAAGTTATACCCTGGTGCTAAAATTTTTAGTATCACCACAGGATTGGCAGTTATGAAAATGAACTCCGATCTTGGTTTCAAACCTGTTACCTATTCAGAGCTTACAGATGATAAGGAGTTTTGGAAGGGATGCGAAACTTGTCGAAATTTTGATATTCTTCAGCGTAATAATTACAAAATGTGCTTGTGCACTGCATTATTGTTTGATCCTACTACGGAAGAGAAGAAGAAAGAAGAACCAATTCTTAACAGTTCGTTTGCAAAAAGGGTGGTTAAGCCTATTGTGAAAAAAAGGTCGCCCAATAAGCTGCACAAAAAATAAAGAATCAGTTGCCACTTTGGCATTAAAAAAATAATTATTAATACTGCTAATGTATTAGCATAAAGCTTAAAAGTAAAATGAAAGAGAAAGTAGTTTTAGCATTTAGCGGGGGTCTTGATACCTCATTTTGTGTGCCATATCTAATAAACGAAAGAGATATGGAAGTTCATACTGTAATTGTAAACACAGGAGGCTTTTCTAAGGAAGAGTCAAAACTAATTGAGGAGCGTGCCTTAGCTCTTGGTGCAACCACACACACTCATATTGATGCAGTTCAGGATTACTATAATAAAGGGATTAAATATTTGATTTATGGTAATGTGTTAAAAAATAATACATACCCATTGTCAGTAAGCTCTGAGAGATTTTTTCAAGCTATGGAAGTACTTAACCATGTGAAGAAAGTAGGCGCAAAATATGTAGCCCATGGAAGTACTGGTGCTGGAAACGACCAAATTCGCTTTGATATTGTATTTGAAATCCTTGCCCCTGAGGTTGAAATTATCGCTCCAGTGCGCGAACTATCTCTTACTCGTCAATATGAAATTGACTATTTGAAAGAAAAAGGATTTGACTCATCATGGGAGAAATCAAAATATTCAATCAACCAAGGATTGTGGGGGACAAGTGTAGGTGGTGTCGAAACTTTAACTTCAGGTGGTGTGTTGCCCGAGGAGGCTTACCCTTCACAAGTTGTAGATCACGGTACTGAACGCATCACTATAGGTTTTGAAAATGGTGAGCCAACATCACTAAATGGTGAGAAGATGTCACCAGTTGATTTAATCTTGAAACTACACAAAACAGCATCAAAATATGGTATTGGTCGTGATGTTCATGTGGGCGATACTATTATTGGAACAAAGGGGCGTGTTGCATTTGAGGCACCAGCACCTTTGATTATTGTAAAAGCACACCACTTGCTTGAGAAGCATTCACTAACGAAGCAACAAATGTACTGGAAAGACCAGTTGTCTGGATGGTACGGACAATTGATGCACGAGGCACAATATTTAGAGCCAGTGATGCGAAATATAGAAACATTTCTTGATGATACACAGAAGTATGTAGCAGGAGAGGTAGAGGTAGAACTTCGTCCCTATCATTTCTCAGTACTAGGTTGCAAACCCGAATATGATTTAATGAGCTCTAAATTTGGTGAGTATGGCGAAACAAACAAGTCATTCACCGGTCAGGATGTTATTGGTTTTACAAAAGTTACTGCCAACCCATTAAAGATATATTATTCAATTCACGACCAAAAGAAATAAGGAGATGTCTAAAATAAAAGTTAGCATTGCCGGTGGCACTGGTTATACTGCTGGCGAATTGCTTCGTATATTATTAAACCACCCAAATGTTGAAATCGAGTCGGTAATTAGCACCACCTCTGTGGGTAAGTCGGTAGGCGAAATGCACCGCGACCTATTTGGTGAAACTGATTTGGTGTTTACAGATACGTTCAATAATCCTGATGTAATCTTTTTGTGTCTGGGGCATGGATTGTCAAGAGCCTTTTTGCAAGAAAATAAATTACCACAGCATTCTAAAGTTATAGACTTGGGCAATGATTTCCGTAATCAGCCCGTTTTTGAAGATAGAGAGTTTGTGTTTGGCATTTGCGAACTCAACAAAGAAAAAATAAAAGCTACCAACAACCTTGCTAATCCTGGTTGTTTCGCATCTTCAATTATATTAGGATTACTGCCTTTAGCTTCTATTGATGCGCTTGTTGATGACATTCATGTGCATGCTATCACTGGTTCCACTGGAGCAGGCAAACGCCCAGGCGAGACTACTCATTTTAGTTACCGCGATAGTAATATATCAGTTTACAAAGCTTTCGAGCACCAACATTTAGAGGAGATAACCCACACGCTGAAAAGCGGTGGCAGCAGTTCTGTTCCTCAAATCAACTTTGTGCCTATGCGTGGAGACTTTGCGCGAGGTATCTTTGCAAGCATCTACACAAAGTGGAACAACTCTATTGCAGAGGGGGAAGTCATCGAAATATTTAAAAACTACTACAAAGACTCACCTTTTGTATTTGTATCCGATAGCAATATATCTCTAAAAGAGGTGGTTAATACAAACAAAGTGTTGCTACATGTAGAGTTTCACAATGGATATATTCACATCACATCTATTATCGATAATCTTGTAAAAGGAGCGTCTGGGGCTGCAGTTCAAAATATGAACTTGATGTTTGGTCTTGATGAAACAACGGGATTAAAGCTAAAAGGAAGTGCATTCTAAATAAAACTCGAACATTATGAAATTATTTGATGTATATAGTTTGTGGCCTATCGAGCCAGTCAAGGCAAAAGGTTGCAAAGTGTGGGATAAAGAGGAAACTGAATATCTTGATTTGTATGGTGGTCATGCCGTAATATCCATTGGTCACACACACCCACATTATGTTGAAGCAATTCAAGAGCAAATCTCTAAAATTGGATTTTATTCAAACTCAGTTGAAAATAGTTTGCAGACCGAATTAGCTGAGAAGCTTGGAAACCTATCTGAATATCCAGACTACACACTGTTCCTTGCCAATTCGGGTGCCGAAGCTAATGAAAATGCATTAAAGCTTGCATCATTTCATTCAGATAAGAAGCGTATCATAGCTTTCAACGAAGCATTTCATGGCCGCACTTCTGGGGCAGTAGCTATCACAGATAACCCATCAGTTCAAGCACCATTTAATAAAGGCCACGAAGTAACATTCTTGCCACTTAATGATATTGATGCAGTTGTTGCCGAAATTGAAAAGGGTGATGTTGCAGCAGTTATTATTGAAGGAATTCAGGGTGTGGCTGGTATTTTCTTACCTACGGATGATTTTCTTCAAAAGCTATCAACTGCATGCAAAGATAATAATGTGGTGCTGATACTTGATGAAATACAATCGGGATATGGGCGAACCGGAAAGTTTTTTGCACACCAATATGCAGGCATCAAGCCCGACATCATCACAATGGCAAAAGGCATGGGCAATGGCTTCCCAATTGGCGGGCTGTTGATATCACCTGAGTTCGAAGCAAAGAAAGGGTTACTTGGTACCACCTTTGGTGGCAATCACTTGGCTTGCGCTGCAGCTATTGCGGTTTTGGACGTAATGAAGGATGAAAACCTAATTGATAATGCTAAAATACTTGGCGATTACCTAATCGAACAATTAAGCAATCACAAATGCGTTAAAGAGATTCGAGGACGCGGCTTAATGTTGGGTATAGACCTGCAGCCAGAGTATGCCGATGTGCGTAATAAGTTGCTTTTTGAGAGCCATATATTCACAGGCGGAGCCAAAAATAATGTGATGAGATTGTTGCCACCACTATCAATTAGCAAATCAGAGATTGATCTGTTTCTTGATGAGTTGAATGAAAAGATATTATAACTAAAACAAAACCTAAACAAATGAGACATTTTACTAATGTAAAAGATATTGGAGATTTAAATCTAGCGTTAGAAAAAGCAAGATATGTAAAGGAGAATCCTTTTGCAGACCAAGAGCTTGGGAAAAACAAGACATTACTAATGATTTTCTTCAACTCAAGCTTACGAACAAGGCTAAGCACTCAGAAGGCTGCCTTAAATCTTGGAATGAATGTAATAGTTCTTGATATCAATCAAGGTGCATGGAAACTTGAAACGGAGCGCGGTGTGATAATGGATGGTGATAAGCCCGAACATATTCTTGAAGCTATTCCGGTTATGGGTAGTTACTGCGATGTGATAGGTGTACGTTCATTTGCGCAATTCGAAAGCAAGAGTGATGATTATAATGAGGTTATTCTGAATCAATTTATTAAGTATTCAGGCAAGCCAGTATTTAGTATGGAGGCAGCCACTCGTCACCCTTTGCAAAGTTATGCAGACCTTATCACGATTGAGGAGTTTAAGAAAGTAGATCGACCAAAGGTTGTGTTAACATGGGCTCCACATCCTCGTGCGCTTCCTCAGGCAGTGCCCAACTCATTTGCCGAATGGATGAATGCCACCGATTATGAGTTTGTGATTACTCATCCCGAAGGTTACGAGTTGGACCAGCAATTTATTGGCAATGCCATTGTTGAGTACGACCGCGAGAAAGCATACAAAGGAGCTGATTTTATATATGCCAAAAACTGGTCTGCATTTCAAGACCCCAATTATGGTAAAATCCTATCAACAGATCGTGCATGGACAGTTGACGCACAAAAAATGGCCTTAACCAATAATGCCCACTTTATGCATTGTCTCCCCGTGCGCCGCAATATGATTGTAACTGATGATGTGATTGAAAGCTCGCAATCATTAGTTATTCAGGAAGCTGCCAATCGAGTGGTTTCTGCTCAGAGTGTGCTAAAAGAAATATTGAAAGGCATTAAATAGAAGTTTTATAATAATCGATATATAAAATGAGTCACAAAGAAAAGCTCTTCATTGTAAAGATAGGAGGCAATATTGTAGATAACCCCGAGGCTTTAACCTCATTTTTGGACGACTTTAAAAACCTCGATGGTTACAAACTATTAGTACATGGTGGGGGAGTAATGGCTTCAAAGATGGCTAAGGAGTTAGGTATTGAAACCAAAATGATTGATGGGCGACGTGTAACTGATGCCGATACACTACGCACTGTAACTATGGTTTATGCGGGATGGATTAATAAGAGCATTGTTGCATCGCTCCAGTCCATAGGCTGTAATGCTATTGGCTTGTCTGGTGCTGATGCAAATGTAATCCCTTCAGTAAAACGATCACCCACACCCATTGATTTTGGATACGTTGGCGACCCCAACCCCGACAAGCTAAAAAGTGATTTTATATCACTGTTGACGGAAAGCGGCGCTGTCCCCGTATTTTGCGCCATCACTCACGATGAGAAAGGCTCGCTACTAAACACTAATGCCGATACCATAGCATATACTTTGGCAGCGGCAATGTCGCAAAAATATGACACAACTCTATATTACTGTTTCGAGAAAGAAGGAGTTTTGCGAGATGTGGATAATCCTGAATCGCTTATCAAAACTATAACGAAGGATGAAGCTGAACAACTCAAGCAAGAGGGAGTAATTGCTGGAGGAATGATACCAAAGATAGATAATTCATTCAAAGCGATAGAGAAAGGGGTATCGGAGGTAGTTATACTTCATGCCCAAAACTTACTAACCAAGCGTGGAACAATACTGATAAAATAAGATGAATAGATATACTAATGAGGCAGTTGAGGTTCTACGAAAACTAATATCCATACAATCGTTTTCGGGAGAGGAACAACCAAGAGTTGAATATCTGCTCTCATATTTCTCCGATAAGGGTATTAGTCCACATAATAGAATTGGTAATAATCTAATTTTTTATCAAAAGAATTATGATAAGGCAAAGCCCTCACTTATGCTCAATTCACATCTTGATACAGTTCGCCCTGCAAGTGGCTACACCTTCGATCCATTCAATCCACCAATGTCCGACACACATATACATGGCCTTGGTAGCAATGATGCAGGCGCAAGCGTAGTATCTATGATACAAACTTTTCTACACTATTATGAGCAGGAATTACCAATCAATATCATCTTGGCATTGTCGGCCGAAGAGGAAAACTCAGGTCCCGTTGGTATGACACACCTTTGGGATATAATAAAAGATGAGGTTGACTTTGCTATAATAGGCGAACCAACTCAAATGAAGGCTGCAATTGCCGAAAGGGGATTGCTTGTAATTGATGGTGAAGCAAAGGGAGTTAGCGGCCATGCAGCACGCAATGAAGGTGTTAATGCTTTGTATATAGCTATTGATGATATTCAGAAGATAAAATCAACAAAGCTTGATAAAGTATCGCCAATTATGGGTGAAGTGAAAATAACAGTTACACAAATAAATGCTGGTACACAACACAATGTGGTTCCCGATAAATGCAACTTTGTGGTTGACATACGCCCTACCGATCAATATAATAATAGCGAGATATTGGATATTCTTCAATCTAAAGTGCAGAGTACTCTCACAGCTCGCAATCTAAAAAATAGAAGCTCGGCTACTCCGCACAATCATTTTATTATGGATGCAATTAAAGGCTGTGAGATAGATTCGTATGTGTCGCCCACTACTTCCGATTGGATGCGTATTTCCTGTCCAGCTGTGAAAATGGGACCTGGCGATTCGGCACGTTCTCATCAGTCCGATGAGTATGTTTTAATAAGCGAAATAGGTGAGGGAATAGAAGGATATATTAAGTTTGTAGAACAACTGACAAAAGAAATAAAATAAAAAATATAATGGCAAAGATATGGAGTAAAGGATTGGATTCCGACAAATTAGTATCAGATTTTACGGTGGGCAACGACCGTGAGCTTGATTTGAGATTAGCAAAGTATGATGTTGTAGGTTCTATGGCACATATTAAGATGTTGGTTACAATAGGCCTACTCGAGGCAGATGAAGAAAAGATATTACGTGCAGAGCTTCAAAAGATTCTTGAAGAGATTGAGAAAGGCAACTTCGCCCTTGATGATGATGCCGAAGATATCCACTCGCAGGTGGAAGCGATGCTTATTGAGCGACTTGGCGAGATTGGTAAAAAGATACACTCAGGTCGTTCTCGTAATGATCAGGTGTTGGTAGATCTGAAACTATTTTTCAAAGATGCTATCAAAGAGATAAAAGAAAATGCACTAAAGCTATTCAATCTGCTACAATCGCTAAGCGAAGAGCATAAGAGTGTGCTATTGCCTGGATACACACATGGGCAAGTAGCCATGCCATCATCATTTGGTTTATGGTTTGGTGCATATGCCGAAGCCCTGATTGATGATATGTACACATTAGTAGCAGCCTATAAAGTAGCCGATCAAAATCCACTTGGCTCGGCAGCTGGTTATGGTAGCTCGTTTCCACTTGATAGAGAAATGACAACAAAAGAGCTTGGCTTTGCCGAAATGAGTTACAATGTGGTTGCAGCACAAATGGGACGTGGCAAAACAGAGCGCACACTTGCTTTCAGTATAGCCTCGTTTGCATCAACGCTTAATAAATTGGCTGTTGATAACTGCAATTATCTATCGTCTAACTTTGGTTTTATATCCTATCCCGATAATCTTACAACTGGTTCAAGCATTATGCCTCACAAAAAGAATCCCGATGTGTGGGAGCTTATTCGTGCCCATAGCAATCGCTTGCAGAGCTTGCCAAACGAAATGGCACTTATGACAACCAACTTGCCACACGGATATCATCGTGACTTCCAGTTGTTGAAGGAAAACTTATTTCCAGCACTTGAAGTGTTAAACTCATTGTTCGAGATGACTCACTTTATGTTGAGCCATATAAGTGTTAATAGCGATATATTATCAGATGACATTTATAAATACCTGTTCACAGTAGAGGAGGTAAACAACCGAGTGCTGCAAGGCACACCCTTCCGCGAAGCTTATCAGCAAGTGGGGCGTGAGGTTAATGAGGGCAACTTCAGTAGCAACCACCAAATCAATCATACCCATGCCGGAAGTATTGGGAACTTGTGCACAGACGAAATAAAGCTCAAAATGGATCAAGCTTCAGCTATTATTAATTAGTAAAAGCAAATAAACAAATAGAATAGAGACGTACTAAAGTGTGTCTCTATTTTTTTATCGCATTAACACCCACAACTCCCAGCACCACCATCACACCACCAATAATATGATAAGAGTGCAATGTTTCGCTAAGAAATATTACGCCAGCAAACACTGCTATTATTGGGCTTAGATTATTAAAGATAGACACCTGAGATGCAGGAATCACAGTTAGCGCATTATTTGTAAGAAACGATGTAAGAACCGACGACAGCACACCAAGATATAATATAGACCACATAAACTCCTTGTGACTAAATGCCTCAAAATAGGTAGATAAAGTTCCCGACCTTAAGTGTGATGAAATGGCCAAAATATTAAACACAACACAAGCAGTGATAGTCATAAACAGAGTGATATCTACTGCATTTATTTTCTGAGTAACCCTTCTGCCTATTACGAAATAAATAGCCATAGCGGTTACCGACAATAGGATAAAGATATTCCCCTTAAGTGTTTCGCCACCAAGGCTACTTACACCATTTTTATACATTATGTAAACGATACCACCAACCGATAGAAAAATACTTAGTGTTTGCCATATATTACTCTTCTCTTTCAAAAATATTGATGCCAGTATCAATGTAATTATTGGAGCAGCTGCACTTATAATGCCCGCTTCGGATGCAGTGGTGAAACGTAGGCCAATAGTTTGTAGGGCAAACAGCAACACAGGATAAAAAATGGATAACAATAATAGGGGAGCAATCTCTTTTCTATTAATTTTAGGTTTCTCACGTCTTACCAAAATATAGAACAATAATATTGCAATTGCTGCCACACTAAATCGATGAGCAAGCAGATCGATAGTAGGGGCATGATTAAGAGCAAGCTTCACAAATATAAATGAGAAACCTATGATAGTAGTCATCAATGTTAGCCCCAGATAAGCTATAGCTTCGCTTCTGTTTTGTTTCTTTTCGTTTGTCATTTTTCGTTCAGGTATATCTTGATTATTAAATTGTTGGAAAACCACACCAAGTAGTTTTGTGCTCATTGTATATCTACAAATCTACACATTATAACTTGATTTGAAAAAGGATTTTGGTTTCTAACTCTATTAATATGGCATTTAAATAATTCCATATCATTATGTTACTCCAATTGCTCTTTTTTTAGTACTTTTGTGGGAAATAGAAATAAATTGTTGTTTTCCCCAAATAAACTCTTATTGGAAACCAAAATAAATACTCAAAATGAATTTAATAGATCAGATTATTGAAAGGGCAAAAGCTAACAAGCAACGTATTGTCCTTCCCGAGGGCGTGGAAAAAAGAACCCTTCAAGCAGCTGATAAGCTAATTGAAGATGGAGTAGCAGAAATTATTCTTATTGGTGACCCCAAAGTAATAGAATCAACTGCAAAAGAATTAGAGTTGTCAAATATTGATAAAGCTACTATTGTTGACCCAACAGACCATCCAAAAAAACAAGAGTACGCAGATCTTTTATTTGATTTGCGTAAAAGCAAAGGAATGACTCCTGAGCAGGCAGTTACAGTTGCCGAAAACCCACTTTATCTTGCTTGTTTAATGATAAAAAATGGAGATGCTGATGGTGAAATAGCTGGAGCTTTAAACACTACTGGCGATGTGTTGCGTCCTGCACTTCAGATTATCAAAACATCACCCGGTATTAAAGTTGTTTCGGGTGCATTTGTGATGTTTACTGAAACCAAACAATATGGTGAAGATGGTATTTTGGTATTTGCAGATTGTGCTGTGATGCCAAATCCTAATGCTGAAGAGCTTGCTCAAATAGCTGTAGCATCGGCTCAAACAACAAAAAGCCTGGTAGGGGTAGAGCCAAAGGTGGCAATGCTTAGCTTTTCAACAAAAGGAAGTGCCAACCACGAAATGGTTGACAAAGTGGCTGAGGCTACACGTATTGCTAAAGAGCTTGACCCAACCCTACTAATTGATGGCGAGCTTCAAGCAGATGCTGCTTTGGTTCCGTCGGTGGGCGAGAGCAAAGCACCTGGAAGTGATATAGCTGGAAAGGCAAACGTGTTAGTTTTCCCTACTCTTGAAGCTGGAAACATAGGCTACAAGCTTGTGCAACGCTTAGGTAATGCCGAGGCAGTGGGACCAGTGTTGCAAGGAATGGCAGCACCAGTTAATGATTTGTCGAGAGGTTGCTCAGTAGATGATATCTACAAGATGGTAGCAATTACAGCAAATCAGGCAATAGGAATGAAATCAAAATAATTAAATACTATAATCAATGGGTAAAACTATATTTGAACCATTAGAAAACTATGGCCTGAGCATCGACGTAGAGCGTTCGAACAAGCCAATGTTTTCTACAATTGGTGTTGTGGGTGCTGGCAAAGAGGGCCGCAACATCATCAATATGGCGGCAACTGCTGGCATGGATGTTGTTTTTCTTGAGGAATCAGAAGAACGCATAGAGTATGTTATGGGAGAGCTTAACAAAGTTCTTGAACAAAAGGTAAGTAGCTGGGGTTTGACTCAGGCTGAAATGAGAGTAATCATGAACCGAGTTAAGCCAACTATGGTTTATGAAGACTTTAAAAGTTGCGACTTAGTAGTAGAGTGCACACGCTACTCAGAGAGTGGTCGCCGTAGCACACCCGTGCGCAAAGGAATTTTCAAGAAGCTTGAAGAAATTCTTGACACAGACGCTATTATTGCTACCAATGGTTCTACAGTAATTATTAGTGAATTGGCAGCCGACTTAAATTATAAGGATCGCTGCGTAAGCTTATACTTCCCCGTGTCTCACCCCGATGCTAAGATATTAGAAATTGTGAGTGGTATGTACACTTCAGAAGAGGTTTACAAAAAGATGGAGGTTTTCTCTCAACTTATCAACTATAAACCACATCGTATTAATGAAAGCAATGGTAATGTGAGCTTGCGTTTGCTTGTTGTAATGCTTAACGAGGCTTGCCAGATGTTTTTGGAAAGGGTTGCCTCAATGGAAAGCCTTGAGGAGACTTTCACTATTATCTATGGGCAAAGATACGGCATATTCCGTGTTGCAGACATTGTAGGAATAGAGAGACTTGTAACACTTATGGAGGCTATGTTCAACGACTTTGGCGAGAAAAACTACAAGCCAAACCCATTGTTGTGGAAACTTTATCGTTCAAATCAATTGGGTGTTCGTTCGGGCAAAGGTTTTTATATCTACGATGAAAATGGAGAGCCTATTGGTCCAAATAAATCAATACTAAACTAAGGAGGAATATAAGAAATGAAGATATTAGTATTAAACTGTGGAAGTTCATCCATAAAATATAAGCTTTTCGAGATGGAAAGCAAAGAGGTTATTGCTCAGGGTGGTATTGAGAAAATCGGAATGAAGGGTTCTTTCCTTAAAGCTACTCTACCCGACGATAGCAAATTGATGCTGGAAGGTGAAGTATTAGAGCACCGCGCTGGTATCGAGTACATCCTTGGTGTATTGCTAAGCGAAAAATATGGTTGCATCAAATCGTTAGACGAAATTGAAGCCGTTGGTCACCGTGTGGTGCATGGTGGTGAGTATTTCAACGAGAGTGTGCTTATCGATGATGAAGTTATTCAAAGCCTAATAGAGTGTATCGAATTGGCACCACTTCACAATCCGCCAAACCTTAAAGGTATTTACGCTATTCAAGAGCTTATGCCCGAAACACCACAAGTGGCAGTTTTCGACACAGCGTTTCACCAAACAATGCCCGACCATGCATATATGTATGGAATACCACACTCACTTTATGAAAAGTATGGCATTCGTCGCTATGGTTTCCATGGCACAAGCCATCGCTACGTATCTCAGCGAGTGTGCGAATTTTTGGGAGTTCCGCTTGAAGAGCAACGAATCATCACTGCACACATTGGTAATGGAGGCTCAGTAACGGCTATCAAGAATGGAGAATCGATAGATACAAGTATGGGTATGACACCAGTTGAGGGATTAATAATGGGAACTCGCTCAGGTGATGTTGACCCAGGTGTTGTTTCGTTCATAATGGAAAAAGAACATATGGGTACACAAGGAATCTCAACTCTGTTGAACAAATTCTCAGGTGTTCTTGGCGTATCAGGTATTTCGTCGGATATGCGCGAAATAGAGAATGGATATTCTGGAGGAAACGAACGTGCTGTTCTTGCAATGAATATGTACAACTACCGCATCAAGAAGTTTGTAGGTGCATACACCGCAGCCTTGGGTGGTCTTGATATTTTAGTATTTACTGGCGGAGTGGGCGAGAACCAAGCTCTTACTCGCGAGTATGTTTGTAAGAATATGGAGTATATGGGTATCGAACTTGACGAGGAACTAAACAATTCAGTTCGTGCTAAAGAGATAGTAATTAGTAAACCTACATCAAAAGTGAAGGTACTTATCATCCCAACTGATGAGGAGCTAACAATTGCTCAGGATACTCTCGAAATATTAAAAGCACGAGATTAATCAAATTGTGCCTCTCCAAAAATAGGAGATAGGCATATTATAAAATCGTAAAGGTGTTGAGATATCATTTCTCAGCACCTTTTTTATTTGCACTGCTTTTCGGTAATTGTTTATCTTCATAGTTTGTCCATAGGGCAAGTGCTAATCCACATAGTTTCACCCCACGAGTGGAAAAGGTGGGATGGCTGCATAATTGTTACGCCTAACTGTGAATAAATGGTAATAAACAACTTCTTTCTTTCAATCACAACTGTTTAAATATGTAAAAACAATTTGTTCGTTTGCTATATTTGATCTCCCGAGAAACAAATGAACAAGTTAGTTTGCCTCAAAAGACTCCAAATATCATAAATGAACTTGTTCATTTATGATATTTGCACTCTGCTGGACAAAATGAACTTGTTCATTTTGCTCAGCGAAACCCTAGTTGTTAAAAAGAACTATTTACTTTGCTTGTTTTTGTACGAAATATGACAAATGAACAAGTTCATTTGTTAACAAACATTCGCGGCGAACAAAAAGAACAAGTTCATTTATTGCATTTTGTTCATTTTGGAGTAAAAGAACTTATTCATTTGAGATATTTAGCCGAATTATGCAAAATGAACTTGTTCATTTTGTCCCCCAGATTCCTTTTATCATCACGCAACATTTTATAAGTGTCTGCAAAATAGTAGTTTAGAAGAGTTTTATTGTTTTTGTGACCCTCGGTTAACATAAAAAAACAGTGCAATATGCATGTAGTGTTAATTATTTAACATTGCTGATAGGCCTTCCTTTGTTTTTATTTCCTGATTTTGTATATATCAGCACATCTATTTAAATACTATTCAACTAGTGTTTAAATACCGCTTAAACACTAGTTGAACTTTCTATTTGATTATCCCTCAAAATGCTTCTTCACTGCTGGAAACACCTTTGAACCTAACAGCTCAATATTCTTCATATTCTGCTCGTGCGTAGGTCCACCAATATCAATGTGAGCGATATATTGTTTGATATCGAACATTTCAAGCGTATTAATCAGCTTTTCTGTAACCTCGTCGGCACTACCCATATATAAAGCACCACTTGAGCCCATGCCAGCCTTGAAGCTTTCGGGAGTGAACGAACCGCGCCATCCGCGCTCGCGACCAATCTTGTTCATCGAGTGGGCATATCGTGGGAAATAATCTTTCATCAACTCATCCATATCTTCCGATACAAAAGTGTGAGAGTGTACCCCTATTTTCATTTCGTCGGGATTGTGACCCTGATTTACATACTCTTTTTTGTAATAATCAATTAATGGCTTAAACTGTGCAGGATTGCCACCAATAATAGCAAACACAATGGGCAAGCCCAACACGGCAGCACGCTGCACCGAAGCAGGGGTTCCGCCTACGGCTATTGATATTGGTATTTTGCGCTCAGCCACGGGATAAACTGTCACGTCGTGAAGTGGCGCTCTATGCTCGCCCTTCCAAGTTACAGGTTTGTTTTCTTGAAGTTTAAGCAACAATTCCAATTTCTCAGCAAAAAGTTCGTTGTAATCATTCAAGTCATATCCAAATACGGGAAACGACTCTATAAAACTACCACGTCCGGCCATAATTTCGGCGCGACCACCCGATAACAAATCCACAGTTGCATAATCCTGGTAAAGCTTCACCGGATCGGCCGAGCTAATTACATTAACACCGCTCGATAGCTTTATATTTTTTGTAACGGGAGCCAAAGCCGCAAGTATAATTTCGGGGGCAGCCACAGCATAATCCTCACGATGATGCTCGCCCATTGCAAAAATATCCATTCCCAGCTCGTCGGCTAGTTTCACTTCTTCTATTATCTCTTTCAGTCTGCTTCCAGCACTCTGATACTTTTTGGTTTGGAAATCATATGCCATGTCTCCAAACATTCCAATTCCTAATTCCATAATTTGTTTTTTGTCTATTTATCTGCATTAACAAGCTAAGCTAACTCTTTGTTTGCTAGTAGTATCTATTAGGATAGTGGGGCGTGAGCGGAGCGTGGTGT
>CAYTQG010000055.1:0-16299 GCA_964439965.1 uncultured Proteiniphilum sp. | reverse complement strand
AAAAAAATTGAAAATGAAAATTACAAAACTTATATGCTCTGCTGGTTATACTGGTTTCTATTTTGATGATCAGAGGGCAATCAAAGAGGGTGCACAAAGTGATGGTGCTTTCTATGTAGGAGAGCCTGCTACCCCTGGATTCACTTCAGTACGTCAAGCGGGTGAGTCTATTTCCGTTATGTTGATGCTTGAAAATGGTACTTATGGGCATGGCGACTGTGCTGCTGTACAGTATTCAGGAGCGGGTGGTCGTGACCCATTGTTTTTGGCCAGCGATTTTATTCCTGTAATTGAAAAACATATTGCTCCGCTATTGGTAGGAAAGGAGATTAGCTCTTTTCGAGAAATGGCAGATATAGTTGATAAAGCTATTAATCCCGAAACGGGGAAAGTGTTTCACACCGCCATACGTTATGGTGTTACTCAGGCATTGCTTGATGCTGTGGCAAAAAGCAAAGGTGAAATGATGGCGCAAGTGATAGCTGATGAGTATAATACGGAGGTTTCAAAAACTATTATACCGTTGTTTTCGCAATCGGGAGATGATAGATACTTGAATGCTGACAAAATGATTATGAAGCAGGCTCCTGTTTTGCCACATGCTCTATTTAATAATGTAGCAACTAAATGTGGTATGAAAGGTGAGAAGATAAAAGAGTATCTTGAGTGGCTTAAGAATAGGATATTAACTCATCGCCCCGAGGAGTCGTATCATCCCGACATACATATTGATGTGTACGGAACTCTGGGAATCATTTTTGATAACGACTTGGACGCTATTGCAAGCTATATTGGCGAGTTGGCCGAAATCACAAAACCATTTAGTTTACGTGTAGAGGGACCTGTGGATATGGGAGCTAAAGATTTGCAAATTGAAGCTATGAAAACTATTTGTGAAAAAATAGATGAGAAGGGTATTGATGCCCAAATAGTAGCTGACGAGTGGTGTAATACTCTTGAGGATATTATTGATTTCTCGAAAGCAAAAGCTGGACATATAATTCAAATTAAAACTCCCGACCTTGGTGGCATCAATAATAGTATTGAAGCGGTGCTTTATTGCAAGGAACATGGAGTGGGGGCTTATTTGGGTGGAACGTGCAACGAGACAAATCGTTCGTCTGAAGTATGTGCCCACGTAGCAATGGCAACATCTCCAATGCAGTATCTCTCAAAACCAGGTATGGGAGTTGATGAGGGGTATATGATAGGGTATAATGAAATGAGTAGGATATTGGCTATGAGCAATTAGATGTGATATAAAGAACATTGAAAATAATGCGAGTGATATTAGGCTTTCTACTTTGATGAGAATTGTTCAAATGGGATTAGGTGGCCAAATAACTCTTACATCGAGTTTTTGTTAATTTCAATAATAAAATTAACACTAACTTTAAACAAGAATTCTAATATAAACAATTGGCTTTTAGCTATTAGCATTTCAAGCTGATGGCTAAAAGCTATAAGCTAAAAACCAAAAGCAAATTTTAATAATGAAACAACTTAGAGTACTTTCCCCTACAGCAATATTGGGATATGGTTTCCCAATGGCTTCATTTGAGGAGGGAATGAAGCGTAAGCCGCATGTTATAGCGGTGGATGCCGGCTCAACAGATCCAGGACCTTATTATCTGGGAGCTGGAAAATCGTTTACCGACAAAAACTCAGTAAAAAGAGATTTAGAAATTATGATTCCTGCCGCTATTGAAGCTGGCATTCCAGTGATTATTGGAACTGCAGGAGGTAGTGGTGGGCGACCACATGTTGATCTGACTCTTGATATAATCAAGGAGATAGCTGAAGAGCGTAAACTCTCGTTTAAACTGGCAGTTATCAATTCGGAATTTGATAAAGAATTTGTAAAAGACAATATCCGTAAAGGGAATATCTCACCACTTCATCCTGCAGAGGAGCTGACAGAGGAGGGTGTTGATGACACAGTTAGGATAGTTGCCCAAATGGGCGAGGAGCCTTTTATGGAGGCTTTGGAAAATGGTGCTCAGGTGGTTCTTGCTGGTCGTTCGTACGATCCATCTGTGTTTGCATCTCTTGCTGTGAAGGAGGGGTTTAATAAAGGCCTTGCTATTCACATGGGTAAGATATTGGAATGTGCAGCTATAGCGGCTCTTCCTGGAAGTGGTAGCGATAGTATGTTTGGCTATCTTAATGAGGACAATTTTGTGTTAGAGCCTTTGTCGGATAAGCGTAAGTGTACCACTTTGTCCATTGCAGCACATACATTATATGAAAAAACTAATCCTTATGTGCTACCAGGACCTGGTGGAGCTATCAACTTGCACGAAACTAAGTTTGAACAGGTGGAAGATAACAAGGTGAGGGTAAGTGGTAGTAGATTTATACCTACTGATGAATATTTTGTGAAGCTTGAGGGAGTGCGCAAAGTAGGATATCGCACAATATCGTGTGCAGGAGTTGCTGATCCGATAATGATTTCGAAAATAGATGAAATTACTCAAAGTGTGAAAGAGCGAGTTGAGGATAATTTCTCTGCTTATGGAATAAAGGATTTCTTTTTAGACTTCAAAATATATGGCAAGAATGGTGTAATGGGTATGTTTGAGGGCAAAGATATTGAGCCTGGTCATGAGTTGATGATTATCATTGAGGCTGTGGCTGATACTCAAGAGCAAGCTGACACTATTTGTGGATTTGCACGTAGCACAATGCTTCACTTTGGATATGAGGGACGTATTGCTACTGCTGGAAACTTAGCCTTCCCATTCTCTCCATCGGATGCAAAGATGGGAGAGGTATATGAGTTTAGTGTGTATCACTTGATGAAGGTTGACGACCCAACAACGTTGTTCCCAATTGAATATATGGAGTTTGGGAATTAGCTGTTGGCTTTTAATAAATCATCAATTTAAAAATCAGAATATGAAACATAAATTAATAGATGTTGCCTCCGTTATACGTAGCAAGAATTCAGGGCCATACGAACTTACGTTTGATGTTATTTTCAAAGAGTTTGATATGTACAATCAGGTAAAGGCTGCAAATGTGTTCAACAAAGAGATGTTTGCGCCTTTGTATGGTATAGAGAAATCGGATATAATAAGTCTTGTATATTTTGATCCTGCAAAGGCGGTTAAGATTACAATTGTACGACCGATCTCTTCAGGTGCCCTTGGCGAAACTGATGTTTACGGTGCTCAGCAACATGCACCTCTTATGGGTGTGGAGTTTGACTTGGCATAGTTATAACTATGTGATATTGCGGTGATTCGTATTATAAGGTATGGGTTGCCGCAATTTTATTATGCCTGTTTGCCTCTTCTAAACCACGTTTTGATTACTCCTTTTATCTTTTCCCAATATTCTTTTCCTAATAATGCAATCGTTATAACGAATAGAACTTCACCTATAACAAGTGTGCTTGTAACTATTATCGCTTTATGTTTGAACTGAAAAAATGGCATGATTGGTACTGCAACCCATCATAGTAGGACTACACCTAGTAAGATAAGACCTATTCTCTTTCTATGATTTAATTTTTGTCTCTGCATGGAAAATAAATTATATAGTAACGGTGATAACTATGTTAACCCCGTTACTATATATTCTATATGATGTGTATTACCACACCACAGCCCTCTCTTCAGGAGCTATGTACATATCATCTTCTGGTTGTATATCAAAAGCATCGTACCATGCATCGATATGTGGTAATGCAGCATTTACACGCCATTTGCCCAACGAGTGTGGATCAGTTTTGGTTCGTTTAAGAATCTCTTCGTGACGAATGTTGCCTGCCCACACATTGGCATATGCAAGGAAGAAACGCTGTTGAGCTGAAAACCCATCCTTTTCTTCAATAGGATTGTTTTCCATAACCTTTTCAAATGCTTGATATGAAACCTGTAAACCACCTTGATCGGCAATGTTTTCGCCAAGGGTAAAGCGTCCATTTGCAAATACTCCAGGAGCAACCTCAATTTTATCATAAAAATCGGCAAGCTTTGTGGCGCGTTCGTCAAATTGTTTTGCATCATCTTCTGTCCACCAATCTTTCAGATTTCCTTCTTTATCAAACTGACGACCCTGATCATCAAATCCGTGAGTCATTTCATGACCAATTACTACCCCAATGGCTCCATAGTTGAAGGCATCATCTGCATTCATATCAAAGAAAGGATATTGAAGAATGCCAGCAGGGAAACAAATTTCGTTTGATGTTGGGTTGTAATATGCATTCACTGTTTGTGGCGTCATAAACCACTCATCTTTATCAACAGGTTTACCCAATTTGTCGAAGTTTTCGGCAGTGCTAAACTCATTGGCTCTTTTGATATTTGCCCAATATGAATCCTTTTCTATTTGTAGAGTTGAATAATCCTTCCATTTATCAGGATATCCTATTTTAACATGGAAAGTGTTGAGCTTCTCTACAGCCTTTTTCTTTGTGTCATCGCCCATCCATTCCAATTCAAGGATTCTATCCTCAAGTGATGATTGCAGATTATGTACTAAGTCAAGCATGCGCTCTTTTGCCTCTGCTGGGAAATATTTCTTTACATACATTTGTCCCACTGCCTCTCCAAGTGCGCCATCTACAGTACTCACAGCACGCTTCCAGCGAGCTTGAGGTTCTAGGCGACCAGATAGTACGCGACCATAAAAATCGAAATTAACCATGTAAATATCATCACTTAGATACGAAGCAGCACTGTTTATCACATTCCACTCGAGGATGCTTTTTTGTACTTCAAGTGATTCGGTTGAAATAATTTTTCCTACTTCTATTAAGTGCTCTTTTTGTGAAACAGATATTGGCTGATTTGCATCTACTCCGATAGTTTCAAAAAATAGATCCCAATTTATACCAGGCGCCAATTCTTTAATTTCACTGATGCTCATTTTGTTATAGTTGGCATGTGGATCTCTCAACTTAACGTTATCGTAAGCAGCCTTAGCTAGTTGAGTTTCAATACGAAATACATCTTTAACTATTTGTGCAGCATGAGCTTCAGATTTACCAGCTTTTAAAAACATATCAAGCATAAACTCTTGATATTTTTGACGAATATTCTTTGTTGCATCATCATCTTCAAGATAATAGTCGCGCTGTCCCAAACCCATTCCTCCTTGATGTGTTTGAAGAAGATATTCGTCACTATTTTGCTGATCGGCACCTACATATAAATAAAAATAAGGACTCATTCCCATCTTCATCATTTGAGCTATTGCCACTGTAAGCTCATCTTTATTGTTGATTGCTGCAATCTCTTCTAAATCGCCCATAATTGGCATCACACCCTCTTCATTTAGTTTAGTGCTATCCATTGCCATATTAAATAAATCGGCAATTTTTTGCTCAATACTTCCACTCTCATGTTCACTAGAAGCAATCTCTTCGATGAGTCCCTTTAGTTGCTCGCGATTGTTTTCGGCTAACATATCGAAACTGCCAAAGCGAGCATACTCGGCTGTAAGTGGATTAAGTTCTTGCCATCCACCAGTGGCAAACTGATAGAAGTCGTTTCCCAACTTTGCGCTGGTGTCAAGGTTTTCGAGATGAATTCCCGATACCTGATTTTTGTTTTCATTCATACCTTTACAAGCTGTCATTGCGACAAAGACTAGCAAAAGCAGCCCTGCCGACATTGTTTTAAAATTTTTAATTTTCATAAGTTGCTTTATATTATTTATGACATCAAAAGTATTGAAATTTCGTAATATAGAGTAATTATTCCACCTTAAAAGTGAAATGTGAAAAGAACATATATTCTATTTTCGTAACTTTGAAGCATTTAATCAACGTATATAAACCCTTGTCAAGCCAATGTGAAATCTTTGGTATTGTGTATTTGTATCATACACGATAAGATAAGATAAATTGAATATCCTAAATCAATGCAAAAGCACTATGTGTATTATGGAAATAGGATTTTGTGCTGACAAAAATAATATCTACCTTTATCACATTAAATAACTAGTAGATAGGAACTTTAAATATAAACTAATATAAAACCAACCTAATCATGCGAAACTTTATACAAGAATATATGGTGTCGTCGCAATACTTTGCTCCTCGCGGCAAAGAGCGATTGATGTTTTTGGGCGATCAGATATCTCACAGGCACATAAATCACGACGATAGGATAATAGGTATAGTTGGCGATGCTGGAGCTGGTAAGTCGTCGCTAATAAAGGGTATGTTTCCTGGCTTACAATTATCAAATGATGATGATATCGTGAATCCTCGTAAGATAATGCAGGTAAGAAGTTTACTTACTGATGTGCAGGATGCAACAACATTTCATCTAGATATAAGATTTCAAATGGCTTTCACGCAGATATACGAAATAGTGGATTATGTGAATACTCTGCTTGAGCGTAATAGGCGAGTAGTAATTGAGCATTTCAACTTATTATACCCAGCTCTTGGTAGAAATGCAGATATTATAGTAGGCATTGGTGAGGAAATAATTGTGGCTCGGCCCAGTTTGTTCGGACCACATCCTGAGAGTATTTATCAGATTGTACACAATTCATTACGATATCGAAAAATGGCCCACTCAGCTGAGGAGGTAGCCACTACACTTTTGCATGATGTATTTGACATATCCGAATCGGAATATTTCTTCTCTGATATTAGAAATGGCTTTTTGTTGAAGTTCAAAACAAAACCGAACATAGATCTCAATTATCTGGCAGATCTTATTGATGAGAAGATTGCTGAAAATATGGATATTTCATATTATGATGAAGATCACATTATGATGGGTGGGAGAGTAATTCCGTGCGATGGTCCCCGATTTCATGTTAGAAATACATCCGAGATTGAGGATTTTATGCTTGTCAGAGAGTTTGTACACGATCCCGAAACGGATACTTATTGTCTTATTGGACTTGTGGACAATTATAAGGGAGATTTGAAAAACAGAAACACACATTATTTTTTAACTAGAAAGAGTATAGATGAAAAAGGTAAAATCAGCTGATATCACAGCATTAGTCGAAAGACTGTGCATTGATGCATGTAGCATTATAGGCGAAGACATAAATAATAAATTTAAGAGCAGTCTGCTCACTGAAAAGTCACCACTGGCAAAAGAGGTGCTTAGCACATTGATAGAGAACGCTAGAATAGCACGAGAAGAGCGATCGCCTATGTGTCAGGATACTGGCCTGACGGTGGTGTTTGTGAAGATGGGACAGAATGTTCAAATTGTAGATGGCTTTATCGAAGATGCCATAAATCAAGGAGTGAGACAAGGATACGAAAAGGGTTTTTTGCGTAAATCGGTTGTAGGAGATCCATTTAAAAGGATAAATACAAAGGATAATACTCCTGCAATTATTCACTATGAACTTGTACCCGATGATGAGACTTTTCATATCACAGTTTCGCCTAAGGGGTTTGGCAGTGAAAATAAGAGTGCTCTTAAGATGCTAACACCTAGTGAGGGGGTAGAGGGAGTGAAGAAATTTGTGATTGATACTATTATTGAGGCAGGTGGAAATCCTTGTCCTCCTATTATTGTAGGAGTAGGTGTGGGTGGCACTATGGAGCGCGCAGCATATCTTAGCAAAAAAGCATTACTTCGGCCATTAGATCAGACTAATGAAGACACAGAGCTTGCTGCGCTAGAGAAAGAGCTGTTAGAGTCGATAAATAAATTGGGAATAGGACCAGCAGGATTTGGTGGAACTACTACAGCTTTAGGGGTACATATTATAACTAGTGCCACGCACATTGCGGGTTTGCCAGTATCAGTAAATATAGGTTGTCACGCTACGCGTCATGCTGAGGGTGAGCTATAATACAGACGGAAGCTATTAAAAACTAATAACAATGAATGAACAAAATAAAGAGAGTAGAGTATTACAAGCACCATTTACCGATGAGGTTATTAGATCTCTAAAGGTGGGTGATATGATATATATATCTGGTACTATTTATACAGCTCGTGATGCTGCGCATAAGAGAATGTATGAAATGTTAGAGCGAGGTGAGGCTATGCCTTTTGATTTTGAAGGGCAAGTGGTATATTATGCTGGTCCCGCTCCTGCTATGCCTGGTAAACCTATTGGGTCGGTAGGTCCTACCACTGGAGGTCGTATGGATGCATATTCACCCGCACTAATTCGTGAAGGACTAAAAGTGATGATAGGAAAAGGAACCAGAAATGATGCTGTGGTGGATGCTATTGTTAAGCACACAGGTGTATATTTTGCAGCAATTGGCGGTGCAGCTGCTTTGATGGCACGTTGTGTAACAAAAGCGGAAGTAGTGGCATTTGATGATCTTGGCCCTGAAGCTATTCGTAAGCTAGAGGTGAAGGAGCTACCCGTTGTAGTAGCTGTTGATTGCTATGGTAATGATGTTTATAAACAAGCAATAGAAAAGTATCGCGAGTAGTTTTAAATTTTACAAGAAAGGACAGACAAAATATATATCATTATGGTAAAATAGAGGAAAGTCAGATTCGATTGTCGAATCTGACTTGATAGTTCTTATTGGAACGAAAGAAAATAGATTATCTTTGTGAGACAAGACTATTAAGATTATGAAAAGATTATTTTATTCGATATTGTTTTTAATGTTTGCTGTGATAGCTAATGCTCAGACAATTAGGTATGACACTATTAGGGTATCTAAAGATGATGCACGCAATATAAATAGGACTACCTCTACACAGGGCACAGTTGGTCAAGCAGTAGCTACAACTAAATCAACTACTCGAATGCAGAATAGCACCTCTACTTTCAACTTTGATCAGAGTAAATTACGCTATGGTGCAAACTTAGGACTATCATTAAGTCGCAACTACACTTATTTAAACATAGGTCCGCAAGTAGGTTATCAGCTCAACAACCAGTTTATGATGGGTGCGGGTGTGAAATATAACTATAATAAAGTGAGAGGTTATCAATATAATAACTCATCGGTATATAAAAACAACTTATTGGGGGTTAATGCCTTTGGATATTTATACCCTATAAGTTTTATAACAATATATGCACAGCCTGAGATTAATTATTTGTGGTCGCATTTTACTAATGAAACTACGGGCGAGTCGCTACACACTAATGGTGCAGTACCATCTTTTTTAGTAGGCGCAGGTTTGAGGCTAGGTCGCTCTCACTTAACTTTAAACTACGACCTTGTACAGCACACAAATTCGCCATATAGTAGTGGGGTGTTTCTAGGTGTTTCGGTATTTTTGTAAAGCTTGAATCGAAAATAAAGAACTTATTTTTATCTCATAACTATATCTTTCACTACATCCATTCCAGCTTGCTCGTTAAGTCGCTTTATCAGGTTTGCCTTATTCATTAGCAGTTCGGCACGTAGAACTGATGATGTGAGTTGAACAAAGAGAGTGTTGCGTCTAAAATATACATTCTTGGTATATTGCGATACACCTTCGCCCAATAATTCCTTCCATGCAGAAACAGCCCTATGCTCGGCAAGAGATACCTTAAGCCTTGGGTTCCCGTCAAGAAAATCGGAAAGCATATCCGATATAGATTGAGCATTCTTTTTGTCCATCATACTATTGTGTCTCCTTTATTCATTTAGTCTAGTTATTTCCCCATCTGATACGGTATATATGTGATGATTATTACCTGTTTGATCGAGAATGCGATCGAATGATTCGCGATTAGTATCTGAGATGAATATTTGTCCAAAATCGCTACTTGAAACCAACTTTACAATCTCTTCTACGCGCTTTGCATCTAATCTATCGAAAATGTCATCAAGAAGTAAAATAGGAGTTTTGTTACCAGTAGTGCGAAGATAATCAAATTGGGCAAGCTTTAATGCTACAAAATAGGTTTTATTTTGTCCTTGCGAACCTACTTTCTTAATTGGGTATCCATCTAGTAGCATCTCTAGCTCATCGCGATGTACACCTATAGTTGTATGTCCCAAAATCATTTCTCTGCGGCGATTTTCAATCAACTTTGTTGTGAAGTCTGCCTCTTGTAGCTGTGATATATACTCAAACGAAACCTGCTCCTGTGATGCGCTAACCCTCTGATAAAAATTATTGAAAATGGGTGTGAATTTATCGATAAATTGTTGTCGCTTGTTATGAATATGCTCACCTTCTTCTACCATTTGTTCCTCCCAAATTTGAAGCAGAGCATCATCTATTTGGTTATCATTTAGTTTAAGCAGTGCGTTGCGTTGTTGTACTGCTTTGTTGTATCTTATGAGCGACTGCATATACTCTTTATCAAATTGTGATATAGCAATATCCATAAAACGTCGTCGCTCTTCGCTTCCACCTTGTATAATCTCAATATCGGCAGGAGAAATCATTACCAAAGGAATTTGGCCAATATGTTCTGATAGTTTATCATATTCCTTCTTATCGCGCTTAAATTGCTTTTTCTGACGTCGCTTTAGTCCACAGTATATCTCAGTTGTCTTACCCGAGGGAAGCAAGTATTTTCCTTGAATCATGCATACATCGCTATCGTGATTAATGATTTGAGAATCTATAGGGTTGGTGTAGCTTTTGCAAAATGATAGATAATACACCGCATCTAATAGGTTTGTTTTCCCCATACCATTATTGCCCACAAAGCAGTTTATTTTTGGTGACAGCTCTAACTCAGCTTGAGTCAGATTTTTGTAATTTATTATTGAAAGATGTTTAAGAATCATTTGATTGTGCTATTCCATTATTATTCTGCAAGAATTAGCTCTTGAAGTTCTTCTGGGTTGGTGTTTACTTTGAGCCTACCATCGTGTGCAAAAGATATTTTGCCAGTCTCTTCCGAGACAATGATCACTTTTGCATCAGTTTCTTGCGATATCCCTAAGCCAGCTCTATGTCTTAATCCTAAGCTTTTTGGTATGTTGGGATTTTGAGAGATGGGTAAGATACATCCAGCTGCTTTTATTTTGCTCCCTACTACTATCATTGCCCCATCATGCAATGGACTATTTTTGAAAAACACGTTTTCTATTAATCGTGAAGAAACATCGGCATTAATAATCTCTCCTGTTTGTTCATACAGACTAAGCTGTATATCGCCTTGTACAACAATAAGCGCACCAGTTTTTGTTTTTGCCATATTCATGCATGCAAGCACTAGGGCTGTTACGTGTGTAGCATCCTGTTGGTCTCTGTTGGTGGGGATAAGTATCTTTGCTAAAAATGTCCATCCCTTCTTAGAGCCTAATGACATTAAGAACCGTCGTATCTCATCCTGAAATAAAATGACGACAAGAACTAATCCCGTACTAACAAACTGATTGAGAATGCTTCCTAGCAATGACATCTTGAAAACTCTGAAAACAAGAACCCAGATTGCAAGAAAGACTATCATGCCAAAGAAAAGTGGTCGCATACCCGACTTCCTTACTATGCTGAAAAGATAATACATGAGCAGAGCTACTAGTATTACGTCTATATAATCTTTTACGCTGAAGTGTTGTAACATATTAATTGGTTATTCAGTGTCACTATTTAAAATTTTGTCATAAATCTTGATACATTCTACTGCCTGCTTTACATCATGCACTCTAAGGATGTTTGCACCTGAGTTCAGTGCAAATGTGTTTAGTGCAGTGGTACCATTGAGGCTTTCGCTAGGTGTAGTATCAAGTAGTTTATATATCATTGTCTTTCTCGAAATCCCTACCATCAAGGGAAGTTCAAAGATATCAAAATATTTTAAATTAGCAATTAGCTTATAGTTCTGTTCCACAGTTTTACTGAATCCAAATCCTGGGTCAATGATGATATCATTCACACCAAGTTGATTTAACTGTGATACCTTTTGCGAAAAATAATAAAAAATATCCTTTAGTAGGTTGTCGTAGTTGGTAAGCTGCTGCATTGTTTGAGGTGTGCCACGCATGTGCATCAATATGTACGGCACATTTAGTTTTGCCACAGTTTCAAGCATCTTTTCGTCTATTTGGCCACCCGATATATCATTAATAATATTTACACCAAATTCCTCTACTGCAGCCTTTGCCACTTCCGAATAAAATGTATCAATAGACAAGATAGCGTTAGGAAAGGTTTTACGTATTTCTCTTATTATAGGAGATATCCGTTTCAGTTCCTCGCTGGCATCTAACATTGAAGATGTTGGTGCAGTGGATTGTCCACCTATATCAATAATGGTTCCCCCATCTTCTAATATTTGCTCGGCTTGTTTTATAGCATCATTGAGCGTTTCTTTGCGACTTCCCGAATAAAAGGAATCTGGTGTAATATTCACAATGCCCATAACTATGGGAGTGTCAAGTTGTAGCAGTTTGCCACCAATATTTACTGATTTATTCATCCTGTTTTTAAAGTTCAGAGTTTGGGTTTTGCTTTGGGTAATCGATTGTGTAATGAAGCCCTCGGCTCTCTTTGCGAGCCACAGCTTGTTTTATCACTAGATAACCCACTTTAATTATATTTCGCAGTTCGCATATCTCCTTTAAAACAACTGAACGCTGAAAAAGATTTTCTGTTTCACGAAATAATATATTTAATCTATCCATAGCTCTGCTTAGACGAATATCGGATCGCACAATACCCACGTAGGCCGACATGATTTGTCCTACTTCTTTATAACTTTGAGTGATGAGAATCATTTCCTCAGGGAGTGTAGTCCCTTCAGAATTCCATGATGGGATATTGTCTTGGAATGAATGTTTTTTAAACTCAGCAGTGGAGTGCTTTGCTGCAAGATCTGCAAACACTACAGCTTCTATAAGAGAGTTTGAGGCTAATCTATTGGCTCCGTGTAATCCAGTGCATGCACACTCACCGCTTGCATATAGGCGATGAATGCTTGTGGCAGAGTTTACATCAACCTCAATACCCCCACATAAATAGTGTGCTGCAGGTGCCACCGGAATCATCTCCTTAGTAATATCTATTCCATGCTCTATGCACTTACTGTAAATAGTAGGGAAATGTTTCATGGTCTCTTCCGCATCTTTGTGTGTGACATCAAGAAAGACACAATCATCGCCTCGGATCTTCATTTCATTATCTATAGCGCGAGCAACTATATCGCGTGGTGCTAATGAAAGTCTAGAGTCGTACTTGTGCATAAACTCTTTTCCATCTTTTGTCTTAAGTATACCGCCATATCCGCGCATGGCCTCGGTGATAAGGAATGAAGGATACACACTAGGCATGTATAGGGCAGTGGGATGAAACTGAACAAACTCCATTCCTTTTACTTTTCCTTTTGCGCGTGACACCATGGCTATGCCATCGCCTGTCGCTACAAGAGGGTTGGTGGTGGTTTGATATGCACGGCCAATGCCACCTGTAGCCATCATAGTGATACGTGACAGGAATGTGTGTACGATGTTCGTTTTTAGATCTAAAATGTATGCCCCATAACACTCAATATTGGGTGTGTTGTTTGTAACAATCTGTCCTAAGTGATGCTGGGTTAAAATCTCAATAGCAAAGTGATTGTCAAAGACGTCTATGTTAGGACTTCGCCTTATAGCTTTTATCAGGCTGGTTTGTATCTCCATTCCTGTGCTATCTTTATGATGAAGAATTCGAAACTCAGAGTGGCCACCCTCTTTATGTAAGTCAAAATATCCATCTTCATCTCTGTCAAACTTAACCCCCCATTCAACTAGCTCAATAATTTGTTGAGGAGCGTTTTTAACTACAGTCTCCACAACTTCTTTATTGCATAATCCCGCTCCTGCATCAAGTGTATCGTTAATATGCTTTTCAAAATTGTCCCAAGGGTTAGTAACCGATGCTATGCCACCCTGGGCATAAAAGGTGTTCCCATCTTCAAGTTTTGTTTTGGCAACTATTGCCACCCTGCCATGTTGTGCCACTTTTAGTGCATAGCTCATGCCTGCAATACCCGAGCCAATCACTAAGAAATCGTATTTGCGAACCATCTTTTACTCCAAAAAATATATTTATTCACAAAAATAATCATTAATGGCTAGTTATAATATTTTGTGATGCAAGAATGTGAACATTAATGATAATTAAAGAGTTAAATCATTGAGAACTATTCGTTTTTGTCTTTAGAAATACTTACTTTGCAAGTAACTGAAAACATTAATATCACATTTTAAAAAGAGAGCAATGAAACACTTTTTACTACTAAATTTTTTGATGTTATTGCTTTTCTCGAACCCAGCTTTGGGAAATAATAATGTCAGTGACCAACAACAAATGCTCACGCTAAAGGGGCGAGTATATGCTGGGGATTTGCGTGATGTGTTGAGCAATGCAAGTGTATCTGTTGAGGGAACTAATGTGTCAAGCGTAACCAATCAAGATGGATACTTTACCTTGAGAGTCCCATCTTCGGCACGTAACTCTAATGTGATAATCAGATATCTAGGATATGAAAATAAAAGCATCCCAGTTGTAACGCTCATCGACAAGCCTAATAATAATATAATCCTCAATCCATCCTCAATTAAACTTAGCGAATTGTATGTTGTAACAGGCGATGGCTCTGAAATAGTAAAGGATGCATTAAAGTCAATTTCAAAAAACTATTCTTCAGATCCTAGCATGATGGTTGCTTTCTATAGAGAGTCTATAAAGAAGAATTCAAATTATATTTCGCTAGTTGAAGCCGTGCTTGATGTATATAAGGCATCATACAAGAGCTATAATGATGATCAGGCAAAGATATACATTGGTCGCAAAGCTACAGATATTTCTCCACGAGATACAGTACTTATGAAATTTCAAGGAGGGATAAGCTCTTCGCTAATGCTTGATATAGCCAAGCATCCTGATGTGGTATTTGATGTTAATGTTGAGGAATATACATTTCATATTGATAATCTTGTAAATATTAATGATAAGCCACACTATGCAATATCGTTTGAACCACTTCCTAGTATTACTGATATTTTGTTTAGAGGAGTGCTTTATATTGAAATGGAATCATTGGCCATAGCTCGTGCCGAGTTTAATATGAATGTAGAAAATAGAAAAGATGCTTCGAATATATTTATACGCCGAAAGCCCGCAAAAATGAAAGCTGAGGTAGCAGAAGCACACTATGTAGTGGATTTTCTTGAAGATAATGGGAAATGGTATTTCAACTATAGTGCTACCACTGTGTCATTTAAAGTAAGGTGGACAAATAGATTGTTCGGACTATTTAGCACCAACTACACAATAAGTTCGGAAATAGCAATTACAGATAGGTATAACTCAAATGTAGTGAAGTTCCCAAGAAAAGAGAGAATTAGATCGTCAGACGTAATAGCCGAAAAGGTAGAGTATTTTCAGGATCCTGATTTTTGGGGTGATTATAACGTAATAGAGCCTGACCTAGAAGTAAACAAGGCAATAAAAAGGCTAAGTGGTAAGCTTTTGAGGAGAAATGAATAGCGTGAGAATGTCATAATTAGTTGATAAACTGTTTGTAATCTAAATAAATAGAGTTATCTTTGCGACCGTTAAAAGATTTATTATAAACTATACAAACATCATTTATGTATTTAAATTCAGAAAAGAAACAGGAAATCTTTGCAAAGTACGGAAAGTCTAACACTGATACTGGCTCAGCTGAAGCGCAGATTGCATTGTTTTCATACCGTATTTCGCATTTGACTGAACACTTGAAGTCAAACAAAAAAGATTATAACACTGAACGTGCATTGAGAATCCTAGTGGGTAAGCGTCGTCGTTTACTCGATTATTTGATTGAGAAAGATATCGAAAGATATAGAGCAATCATTAAAGAATTAGGTTTGAGAAGATAAAACTCTCAATTGCAAAAGATCTTATTAAGGGGAGAGATGATTTTTATATTCATCTTTCCCTTTTTTTAAGGTGTTACTTGCTTGTAAATGAGTTGCTTGTTGCTAATAAAAGTATAAATGTGTTTTAAAGCATATAAATTTACTTTGGAGGATATTGAAAGTGTGCTACCTTTGCAAGCGATAACCTAAAACAATCACTTAATCTTAATCTCTTTCCAAATAAAACATCTTGGGCAAAAGAGGTCATCTCAACAGAGGTGACCTTTTTTCATTTTAAAGGTAAGAGATTGAGTATTATGTTATAGAGCATATGAAAAATATTTGTAGTATTATAAAAGTGCTCTATCTTTGCAATCGATAACCTAAAACAAATCAAATCATAATCTTGAATCTTATAAAACACGTATGGCGAAAGAGGTCATCTCAATAGAGGTGACCTTTTTTATTGTAAATGTGTTGTATAGCATAATTAATTTATTTGGTGTAAACCAAAAGTACTATATCTTTGTAAGCGAAAACCTAAAACAATCATATCAAAGTTAAATCTAGTATTTCAGTTATCATACACACACAAAGAAAGAGGTCATCTC
>CAYTQG010000054.1:11275-16441 GCA_964439965.1 uncultured Proteiniphilum sp. | reverse complement strand
TCTTGAATAAGCACTTAAATAGGGTGTATTTTGTCCAAGATTGCATCTTCATCGACTCGTTTATGTGTGCAAATGCCCAATTAATCTTCTGCAAGAGACTAATTACATCGTTTTTTGTTCAATAATTGCAATCATACATATAGAATAGTGTGTAAAAAGGTCACGGTAAATTGATTTATAGATGAATGATTATGTAAAAGAGCGAAGCTGGCAGTATTTTTGAGATAAAAATCATTTATAGAGTTCTATATTGCCAATTTTATAGTAAAGGGTGGTGTAAATATGCTTAAGAAGATGTTTAATGCTTACTTTTGTAGAATATAAAATATTTCAGATATGATAAAGTTATTAATTTCAAAGTCACTAAATATTCCACTAAAGGGGGTTGAGGCAGTAGTAGGGCTGCTGGGCGAGGGTGCCACCATTCCTTTTATAAGTCGTTACCGAAAAGAGGTAACCGGCGGTTTGGATGAGGTGCAGATATCAGATATTAAATCCGAAAATGATAAATATATTGAGCTTGAGAAAAGAAAGCTGTTTATAATAAAAACTATTGATGAGCAGGGCAAGCTTGATGATGAGCTGAGAAGCAAAATAGAGAATTGTTGGGATGCCATTGCTCTCGAGGATATATATTTGCCATACAAGCCGAAACGACAAACTAGAGCCGAAATAGCTCGCAAGCGTGGGTTGGAGCCATTGGCTACTTGGATTATGTTGCAGCAAGATGGTGATGTGTCTGCCAAGGCTTCGGAATATATTAATGAAGAGGTGGTGCAATCGGAAGATGCTATTAGTGGGGCTAAAGATATCATTGCCGAATGGGTGAGCGAGAATGGTGATGCACGACAAATGGTGCGCCGAATTTATGATAGAGAGGCACAGATTACCTCTAAGGTGATAAAGGGAAAAGAGAAGGAGGGAGAAAAGTATAGCGATTATTTCGATTTTTCGGCCACACTATCCAGATGCCCATCCCATCGCATACTTGCCATTCGCAGGGGCGAGGCTGAGGGATTTTTACGTGTTTCTATCTCGCCCGATGATGAGAAGTGCTTGGATAGGCTTGTGCCATATTTTGCGAAAAATAATACCGAAGCTGCTGATTTAGTGGAGGAGGCGGTTGAGGATTCGTATAAACGGTTGATTAAGCCTTCTATCGAAACGGAGTTTGCTAATTCCTCTAAAGAGAGTGCCGATATTGATGCTATTGCCATTTTTGCGGAAAACTTGCGCCAACTTCTTTTAGCTCCTCCGTTGGGGCAACAGCGCATTTTGGCTATCGACCCAGGTTTTAGAACTGGTTGCAAGGTGGTGTGCCTAGATGAGTATGGAAATTTGATGCACAACGAGACTATATATCCTCATGCTCCACAAAAGGAGTATTCGAAATCGGCTAGCAAGGTTGTGAAGCTTGTTTCGACTTATAAAATTGATGCTATTGCTATTGGTAATGGTACGGCAAGTCGCGAAACGGAGCACTTTATATCGAACCTTAGATATGAAAAGGAGGTGAAAGTGTTTGTGGTAAGCGAGAGTGGTGCTTCTATCTATTCAGCATCCAAAATTGCTCGTGAGGAGTTTCCAGATTATGATGTTACGGTGAGAGGTGCAGTATCTATTGGTCGCCGATTGAGCGATCCACTGGCCGAACTTGTGAAGATTGATGCCAAATCAATAGGGGTGGGGCAGTATCAGCACGATGTTGATCAATCATTGCTTAAGAAGACTCTTGACCAAACGGTGGAGAGCTGTGTAAATCTTGTGGGTGTCAATCTCAACACTGCAAGCAAGCATTTGCTAATGTACGTTTCTGGTTTGGGCGAGTCGTTAGCTCAAAATATTGTTACATATCGGGTTGAAAATGGTGCGTTCAAGTCGCGTAAGGAGTTGAGGAATGTGCCGCGATTAGGTCCTAAAGCTTTTGAGCAATGTGCTGGCTTCTTGCGGATACCCGATGCTGAAAATCCACTCGACAATTCGGCAGTTCACCCCGAGAGCTATGGTGTGGTTGAGCGTATAGCAAAGGACTTGAAGTGCTCGGTAGGGGATATTATCTCAAACCAATCATTAATATCTACTATTGAAATTGATAAGTATAAGACAGAGAAAGTGGGGACAGAAACACTTACAGATATAATTGGTGAACTTGAAAAGCCTGGCCGCGACCCTCGAACAAAGGTGCAAATGCTAGAGTTTGACTCGAATGTGCGCACCATAGATGATGTGAAAGAGGGAATGGTGTTACCGGGAATTGTAACTAATATCACCAACTTTGGGTGCTTTGTGGATTTTGGTATAAAGGAGAATGGCTTGGTTCATATTTCCGAATTGGCCAATAGGTTTGTGTCTAATCCTACTGATGTGGTATCGCTTCATCAGCATGTAAATGTTAGAGTGGTAAGTGTGGATATAGATCGTAAGCGCATTCAGCTATCTATGAAAGATGTTTAGAGATGCGTGCTCTTGCAGTTATTTGCGACTAAATTTAAAAAAATAAGGGGGAAGTTTCGTTACTTTAAAAGAATATTGTATCTTTGCCGTCGCAACTGCAAATGGTACCTTGACCGAGCGGTTAGGTAGCGGTCTGCAAAACCGTGTACGGCGGTTCGAATCCGCCAGGTACCTCTACAAAATATAAAGGAAGAAGTGAATACAAAATATTCGCACCTTCCTTTTATTATTATATAATATATATATGGTAAAAATCCAATAGCTCGTATTCTTGTAAGTGAAGTAGAGTTTTTGAAAGTAGTAAAGTCTACGAACTAATTGGATTTCTTTATTTCAGTTTTCCTACATTTAGCTTGTCAATCGCATTCCAGGTCTCATCTATACTCATTCCGTCTGATTCAACAATAACAATAAATCTATCATCAACAACTGTTTTAATCTCACACTTATTATCCTTTTTGTAAAATGTTTCCATCGCCTTTTTACCTTTACGTTCTACAATTTTTTCAGTTTTTGATTCCGATTCTGTTTCATAATTGTCCATAAATCCCGTCAGAAATGCCTGAGATGCGTATATCACAGAGCCCATTTCGCCTGCGCCATCTATAACGGATACTTTTATTTTTTTGTTGTTATCAATTTCGTCTTCGTATGACATTCGCCCTTGATTGCCCATTGTTGAAGTAAACTCGAATGAAGTTCGCTTCATTCCGTTTATTTGTTCGGGCATCCATTTTTTGAATTTATCGTTTGTAAAAGGAGCCTGCTTGCTTAGTGCTTCTACTCTCTTGCCGATATCGTCGGATTCTTTTTCCATTTTGGACATACCTTTCACTGCCCTAGATGTTGTTTGAACCTTTTCTTTGGCTTCTTTTAATTTTTTCCCGGGCCCACTATTGCAGGATATCATCACCGTTGATACTAGCATTACTGCTATTAGATAACTTGATATTCTTTTCATATTGGTCTTTCTTTATATTATCTAGTTTTAATTGTCATGTCTGTTTTTCCAAAATTTGTACATTCAAGCGTTACTTTCGGATTTGAGTCTGTTTTGTCATTCATCTCCGCATACATTACTAAGCCCGATTCTGCTCCATAGATTGTTTTCATGTTGGCAGGCACCTTTGCGTGCTTGCTGTTAAACATATTTCCAAACGATGCGTCAGACTTGGTATCTATATAAACAGTCATGCTATGTAAGTCATTTTCTATTAATCTACCAATACAGTCGCGTCCCATAAAGGTTTTGTTTGGTAGTTTAGTGATTTTGTAATCGGCTAGTGTGTTGTCATCCGTTTCTATGTCTTCATCATAGCTAAGTGCTGTAGCTATTGTTTTGTTACCTAGTTTTGTAACTAAGGCTTTATTTTCATCGTCAAATATCATTATGATATCGTCCGACGCTGAAATTTTTGCTCCCATGTAGGGTTTAGACTTGTTGAGATAGTAATCTATAAGCATTTCGCCTCCCTCATCTGTATTCATTTTCATACTGTAGATATAATCAAAATTGTATGTGGCGGGAAGCGATTCAATATCTTTCATTTTCCCTAGTGGGGCTATAATTCCTTCCATCCCTTCCATGCTTGATCCGAGTGCGTTGCTTATTGCTCTGGAAATTTGATCGGACACTTTTTCAGAGACATCATCGGCCACTTTATTGGCTGTTTTGTCTATAATTGCTTCTTTGCTTCTATCGATAACTTGTTTTTTTAGCTGCTTCAAGAATTGTGCTTCTGCATTAAATGAAATTCCGAAAATAAGAAGCGAGAAAAGAATAAATTTTACTTTCTTCATTGATTGTTTTGATTTTAAAAATTAAACATATTATGGCTCGCGCATATAAATAGAGGTAATCTGCATTGCCTTGTAACTAATATATTAACATGAAATCTATCGAATTGTTTTTGTTGTGTAAGTGTTTTGTGCTGGTTGGTGTCAAATAGTTATAAAAAACAGCAAAGCCATCTCAAAATGATGAGATGGCTTTGTAATAGCTTGTAAATAATTTCTTATAACACTAGCGAGATGTAGGTCTCTTTTTTCTCTGTCTCAAGAGTGATTTTTCCTTCTCGTGCTAGCCAACCTAATGCTGCATAAAGATTGTTGTATGTCAACTTGGTTGCATCTTTTACTTCTTTTATGTTTTGACGACCATTTGCGTCAAGAACGCTCCATACTTTTCCAGCGTTAATTCCAATAGTTTCTATCATTTGTTCAAGTTTTTGATTATTTGATAACCGTTTTGACATGCAAAAATAGTCAAAATAATACTATTCACTTTTAAGTTCCTTTTAAAAATACTTAATTTGATACTTCTGATGTTGAGAAGTTCAATTTCCAAATTGTTTGATTATCAATTACAGAGCGGATTGTGTGATTTTTTTAATAATTATATTTGTTTGATTTATGATTGACTCGTAATTGTCATTTACTACCACAAAATCAGACAATTTACTTCTTTCTTCATCGCTTATTTGGCTGTTAATGCGTGCTTCAATTTGTTGGGGACTTAAATTATCTCTTTTTGACACACGGTTTATCCGAATGTCAATAGGTGCTATTACTGTTATAATTTTGTCAACATACTTGTCAAACCCTGATTCGAATAGCACTGCGGCATCTAATGCTAGTATGCTGTGCCTTTTATTGTCTTCTATCCAGTTTAGAAAATGCTTTGCAAGTTCGGTATGTATAAGTTGATTTACA
>CAYTQG010000054.1:0-11175 GCA_964439965.1 uncultured Proteiniphilum sp. | reverse complement strand
TTTATGTTTCGAGCTGAAGAAGGATACTCCTCAAGAGTAATCTCTACTCTGGCATTGTCGTTGTTATAAAAGTCGTTGTAATCTATATTGATAACGAAATCCTCAGGAGATATTTTTTTATAATCATCAAGGGTTACAGAGAAGGATACCATTACTTGTGAAGGAAAGAACTTTACGTCTCTTCCTTGTGGTATGTTTGTAGCATTTATAGGTACTTCGATGCTTCGTTCGGTATATACTAAAACGGGCACATTAAGAGTTATCTGCTCTCTGTCGTATTTGATGCCATCGTTGTTCTTCTTTAGCTTTACCTGAAATTCGGACGAGCTTTTTATTCCATCGATAACTGTATATTCAGTTTCAACAGATGTTATTGTACTTAATTGGCTTTCGGTACCATAAACCGTTATTCTGTGTGGTATTACCTCTACGGCATCCACTACTAAGTTGTTTTGTGCAGTAGTTATTTCTCCATCAAAAGTCACTCCTACTTCCTTTTTTTGTAGTTTAGACATTTTCAATGGAATACTTATAGGGTAATATCCTTTAATTTGGTCGGGCTCTAATTCAAGCTTTTCTCTAAACATTCGCTTTAGTTCTTCGCCCTGTATTTCAGTAACTCTCTCGCTCTGATATTGTTCTACATCAATTTCTATATATGGGTTGCGATTGAAAAGTGTGTTATTGATTATATTAGACCCCTTGCTCTCAACGTTTATAGTAAAGGTATCTGTGAGGCGAGTGTCGAAAGCAATATCCTCGGGGATGTTGATGTAGTTTACGGGTAATATGTATTTATGCTTTACATCTTTTTCGATGAAGAGCGACATCCAATATGCAAAGGCTATAATTAAAAAAACAAGAAATAGGGCCACATGCCTCCAATTGATATGGGTGATGTAGCTGATTACTTTTGAATAATAGCTATTTTTGGATGTGCTCAATTTCATCTAAAAAAAATTATTTTTGTGCAGCATCGGCTGATGATGCGAAAACGGATGTTTTGTCAAACTTTAGTCTTACTCCGTCTGCTACTTCTACTAAAAGCCATGTATCGCCAACCTCTTTAATGCGACCATGAATTCCACCGGCGGTAACAACCTTGTCGCCATTCTTCATTGCCTCGCGTGCTTTCTGCACCTCTTTTTGTTTCTTTTGTTGTGGACGAATCATGAAGAAATAGAAAACTGCGATGATTGCTACCATCATGATTAATGAGCTTCCCATAGCTCCACCACCTGAGGCTGCTTGTAATAAGATATTCATAATAATTTTATGTTAGGATGTTTATAAATTAGTTTTTAAAAATAATGTTGTCTCTCTTCAAAGAGCTTACTATCGCATCTAAAACTCCATTTATAAATAGTCCACTCTTGGGGGTACTATAAGCTTTAGATAGTTCGATGTATTCGTTCATAGAAACGTTTGTAGGAATATCATCAAAGGTAAATATCTCTGCAATTGCAACTTGCATGATGATTAAGTCCATAAAAGCAATACGCTCAAAATCCCACTTGTCGGTATGTTTCTCTATCAGTTCTCTATACTTGGTTTCGTCTAGTATAGTGTTGTGCAATAGCTTAAGAGCAAATGTTTTATCCTCGTGAGTTCTAAACATTGGAAGCAACTTGTGATCCTCGCCCTCTGACTCTGAGAATTGTCGTATCGTTTTTAAAGTGAAACTCTGAACCGTCTCAATATCATCGTTCCAATAGATGCTTTCGTCTTCGAGAATCTCATCTAAAGTTTCATTGTTATAAATAAACTCTTTAAAAATTTGTCTCCAAAACTCTTTGTCAGCATCATAGCTGCTATTGCTATCGGCTAAATAGTTTTGATAAATACTGGAATCAAGAATATCTTCGAGTAGCTTTTTGATAAAACTATCGTGATCGTCCCAACTCATTGGATAGTCGTTGAGATACTTTATGAGCTGTCTGTTTTGCTCTAGTTGCTTAAAAAACGCATTGTTAAGTAGCTTCACATTAGGATTCAAGTCCTCTTTGGTGGGGAGGAGCTTGTTACGCCTAGTTTCTATCTTGGCTTCATATGCCTTAGTGATTTCTATAATTAGCAACAGCAGATAGTAGTAAAGATCATATGACCTTCGTAATCCATAAAGAAGCTCTTTCTCTAGTGAGCGTAAATCTTTGTCTTTGTTCTGATACCACGAATAGACTATCTGTACTATTCTGATACGAATTAAATTTCGATTAATCATTGTTTAAATGAGCATTATAAGAGTGCAAAATTAGCCAAAAAAATTGATTACTCAAGAACAAATTGATAGTAAAGCTATTGCAATGTGTATTTTATTTCTATTTAACCTGGTCTGAGCATTTCAACTCTCACATCTGTCTTACGTTCGACAATGCTTTATGTCAGCTTTATGTTAGACTCGTATATCCCTTTACTTACCTATATCGTGCCTCTTAAGTACTTTGCCAGCTAAAATTAAATTGAACATTAATGTTTATGCATTCGTATTAATGAAAGAATCATATATGATATTGACTCTGATACTTATGTGGCTGTAAGGTGCTATAATATGAAAAAGTCAAATAATAAACTTTTCATTTAGCGATACTCACTACATTTTCTAAAAATCATTATCTTTGTCCCTTGCAGATAATGAGATAATATCAAAAACGTCTTATTCATTAAATAGAAATCAAAAAGAATATGGCAGTAGAAATCAAACAAGTCAAAGATAAAGATGCTCTGAAGAAATTCGTGGAATTCAGTATCGATTTATATAAGGATAGTGAGTGCTATGTGCCACCACTAGTATATGATGAAATAGCAACTTTGAGCCGTGATAAAAATCCCGCTTTCGAGCATTGTGAGTCGGCCAATTTTTTGGCATACAAAAATGGAAGGATAGCGGGTAGAATAACCGCAATAATCAATCATAAATCAAATAATGTGTGGAACCAAAAGCACGCTAGGTTCGGCTTTGTTGATTTTATAGATGATAAGGAGGTGGTTGATGCTTTGTTTAAGGCTGCTGAGGATTGGGCTGTATATAGAGGAATGGAGCAAATCCACGGACCATTAGGATTTACCGATTTTGACAATGAGGGGATGCTAATTGAGGGCTTTAATCAGGTTGGAACAATGGCAACTATATATAATTATCCATATTATGTTGACCATATCGAAAGATTAGGCTATATTAAAGACCAAGATTGGGTTGAATATCTTATTAAAATTCCTGCTGAGGTGCCTGAAAGATACCAACGTGTGGCTGAAGTGGTGCGAAGGCGCTTTAAACTAAATGTGGTAAAGATTAAAAGCAAAGAGGATGTGTATCCGTATGCTCATGAAATATTTGAGTTGTTTAATGTTGCCTACAAAGATCTGTATGGTTTTGTGCCATTATCAAAAGCACAGATTGACTACTATGTGAATATGTATATCCCAATGCTGCGTCTTAATTTTTTATCACTGGTGCTTCGTGCCGAGGATAATAAACTTATAGGCGTGGGTATTGGTTTGCCAAGCATGTCGAAGGCTTTGCAAAAATCGGGTGGTAAGTTTTTGCCTACTGGCTGGTATCATCTCTATCGTGCTCTAAAAGGTGCCAATAATAAGGTTTTGGACCTGATGCTGATTGGTATTCATCCTGAATATCAGGGTAAAGGGGTTAATGCGCTTATATTTAATCAATTTATACCTGAGGCAATAAAACTTGGTTTTGAATATGCTGAGAGCAATCCTGAGTTGGAGGTCAACTCAAAAGTTCAGTCTATGTGGGATGGACTGGAAACAAAACAGCACAAGAGAAGGCGTGCATATATTAAAGATTTAAAATTAAAAATAGGAGAATATAAATAAAGTGACAGATATAGAAAGAGAGCAAGCATTATCAAATTATAGCGAGGAAAATATTGTAACGCTTGAGTGGCGTGAGCATATTCGTCGCCGTCCTGGTATGTATATTGGTAAGCTAGGAGATGGTTCCTCATCAGATGATGGTATATATGTCCTTCTGAAAGAAGTACTGGATAACTCTATTGATGAGTTTAGAATGGGCTTTGGCAAAAATATATCAGTAGATATAGAAGAGGGAAAAGTGCGCATTCGTGACTTTGGTAGAGGGGTACCTCTTGGTAAAGTGAAGGATGTATCATCTAAAATGAATACTGGTGCAAAATATGATTCGAAAGCTTTTAAGAAGTCGGTAGGGCTAAATGGAGTGGGCATCAAGGCAGTTAATGCTTTATCCGCCGAGTTTGTTATCGAGAGTTATAGAGAAGGCGAATCAAAAGTCGTTTCATACGAAAAGGGCTATGTGGTAAGTGATGATCCACAGCAAGCATCGGGCGAAAAGAATGGTACTTCGGTATATTTTGTTCCTGATAAAGAAATTTTTGGGGATTATCTGTATCGAGATGAGCATATTGAGCCATTATTGAAGAATTATGTTTTTCTGAATACTGGGCTTACCATTACTTATAATGATAAGGTTTACTATTCGAAGAATGGGTTGGAGGATTTATTAAATGAAAATCTTACAACTGAAATATTGTATCCAATAATACATCTTCATGGTGAAGACATAGAAGTGGCTATCACTCACTCTAACCAGTATGGCGAGGAGTATTATTCGTTTGTTAACGGTCAGCACACAACTCAAGGTGGTACGCATCTTTCAGCATTTCGCGAAGCTACTGCTAGAGTGATACGAGAATATTTTGCTAAAAACTTTGAGTTCTCAGATATTCGTAATGGTATGGTTGCTGCAATTAGTGTGAAGATAGAAGAACCTGTTTTTGAATCTCAAACAAAAACTAAGTTGGGTTCAAGAGATATGTCACCCGACGGAGTTTCGATTAACAAATATGTTAATGACTTTTTAAAGAAAGAGCTTGACAATTTTTTGCACAAGCATCTCGAGACAACTGAAATATTGCAGAAGAAGATTTTAGATTCTGAAAAGGAGAGAAAAGCAATAGCGGGTGTTACAAAGCTGGCAAGGGAGAGAGCTAAGAAGGCAAATCTTCACAATAAAAAGCTTCGTGATTGTCGTATTCATTATAACGATTCGAAGGGAGACGACTTGGAGGAGACAAGTATCTTTATTACTGAGGGTGACTCGGCAAGTGGATCTATAACTAAGAGTAGAAACCCTAATCTTCAAGCTGTTTTTAGTTTAAGAGGAAAGCCGCTAAACTCTTTTGGTCTTACCAAAAAGATTGTTTACGAAAATGAAGAGTTTAATCTTCTGCAGGCTGCTCTAAATATTGAGGATGGCATGGATGGGCTTAGGTACAACAAGGTTATAATTGCAACCGATGCCGACACTGATGGTATGCATATCCGATTATTATTGTTGACATTCTTCTTGCAGTTTTTTCCTGATTTGGTGAAAAAGGGGCATGTATATATTTTGCAGACTCCGCTATTTAGGGTAAGAAACAAGAAGAAGACGATTTATTGCTACACTGAAGAAGAGAGATTGTCGGCAATTGATGAGTTGGGCCCTAACCCTGAGATAACACGCTTTAAAGGGTTGGGTGAAATATCGCCAGGTGAGTTTAAAAACTTTATTGGAGAGGATATGCGACTCGATAGAGTGACCATGAGAAAGGAAGACCTTATAAAAGACTTATTAGAGTTTTATATGGGTAGAAATACTCCAGATAGACAGAATTTCATTATCGATAACCTCATTGTAGAAGATGACGATGTTGCCTAATGAAATAACAATATAATATAGCGACAGTCGAAATCTAAAATGTTTCGATTGTCGCTTTTTGTTTTATAGATATTATTCTGAAAAAAATAATAATGATGCCTGAAAATATTAATCCTGTATCTGCAACAAATCAGCCTAATGACGCAATCAAGCGTATTGCTATATTTCCTGGGACGTTTGATCCTTTCACAATTGGGCATGAGTCAATAGTGAAACGTGGATTAGAACTTGTGGATGAAATTATAATAGCTATTGGGATAAATGACTCTAAGAAGACATACTTTTCCCTTGATAAGAGAATAGAGATGTTGGAGAGTTTTTATAAAAATGAACCTCGAGTGGTAATTGGTAGTTATAATTATCTGACAGTAGATTATGCTAAAAAGTGTAATGCTAAGTTTATATTGAGAGGAATAAGAACCGTTGCTGATTTTGAATACGAAATGGCAATAGCAGATGTGAATCGAAAAATTTCGGGAATTGAAACTCTTGTGCTTTTTACAGAGCCTGAGATTGCCTCTGTAAGTTCATCACATGTTCGTGAGCTTTTAAAATTTAATTATGATGTTACCAACTTTGTGCCAAAGGGCATGCTAATATAAAATAGGTATTTATAAAAATTGAAATATGAGATATTTGAGAATAGGGGTGTTGTTTGCCTTATGTGTTAATATTTATGTTATTGGCTTTGCCCAGAGTGATATCAAGTTGGAGTCGAATAAAATGACTCGTACTTTGCAGCTGATTGATAATTTATATGTTGATGAGGTGGATGCTTCAAAGCTTGGCGAGGCTGCTATTAAGGCTATGCTTTTAGAGCTTGATCCTCATTCTACCTATATGGATAGGGATGAGGTGAAGGTAATGAATGAGGCAATGCAGGGCAATTTTGAGGGGATCGGTATCTCCTTTAATATGCTTACTGATACTCTCTACGTTGTTGAGGTTATATCGGGTGGTCCCTCACAAAAAGTGGGAATGATGCCGGGCGATAGAATTATATACGTAAATGATACTTTAATTGCGGGTGTTAAGCTGGATAATCAGAAAGTAATAAAAATGCTAAAAGGCCCCAAAGGCACATCTGTGAATGTGAAAGTGCAACGCAAGGGAAATGATGATCTGCTAAGCTTTAAAATTGTTAGAGACAAAATACCACTAAATAGTGTGGATGCGGCTTATATGATAACTGATGATATTGGCTATATAAAGCTAAGTAGATTTGGTGTGACTTCATATAAAGAGTTTTTGAAGGCAGAGAAGGAGCTAAAGGCGAAAGGTATGAAGAAACTGCTTTTTGACTTGACAGGGAATGGTGGCGGAGTGCTGCAAGTTGCAACAGAGATAGTTGATGAGTTTTTGGATAAGGATAAGCTTGTTGTTTATACGAAAGGGAGGAAGCAGCCAAGGCTTGAACTGAACACCACTTCGGCTGGGCAACTAACTGGAGGTAATGTTGTGATTCTTGTAGATGAAATGTCTGCCTCGGCAAGTGAAATTGTGGCTGGTGCACTGCAAGATTGGGATAGAGCAGTGATTGTGGGCCGTAGAACTTTTGGTAAGGGTTTAGTACAGCGACAAATACCACTGCTGGACGGTAGTATGATGCGACTTACAGTGGCACGATACTATACGCCAACAGGAAGGAGTATTCAAAAACCATATGAGGAGGGAAAAAAGGATCAGTATGAAAAGGACTTGTTTGAAAGACTTAAGCATGGTGAGTACCTAAGTGCAGATAGTATATCGTTTCCCGATTCTCTAAAATATGAGACTCTTGTGAATAAACGTACTGTTTATGGAGGTGGTGGTATAATGCCCGACTTATTTGTGCCGTTGGATACTATGCAGTTGACGGACTTGCATCGTGATTTGATATCAAGGGGTATAATGAACAAGGTTGCAATAGGTGAGGTTGATAACAATCGAATGAGCCTAATAGAACAGTATCCCGATGTAAATAAATTTAAATCAGGATATGCGGTGTCGGATATGCTACTTGTTAATATGAAGAAGTTGGCCGAAGAGGAGGGTGTGGACTGGGACAAAGAGCAGTTTGAGCAATCGGAGGCCTTAATGTTGGTTCAGCTTAAAGCGCTTTTAGCAAGAGATTTGTATGATCAATCTGCTTACTTCTTGATTATAAACGATGTTAATGATATTTTTCAAGCTGGTCTCCGAATACTATCTTCGGAAATGGAATATGACAATTTGTTACGCTCATCTTACACTAAATGAGAAATATAAGGAGATAGCTTTTAATTTAATATTTAATTGATAACTTTGTGTTGTAAATCAAAAATATCAAAAAAGTAAATTATGAAATCAAAAAATTATTTATTGTACACTACACTGCTTATGACTATGTTATTTGCTTCTTGTAATGGCACCTCAAAGCATAATGCTTTGACAGATGCTGAAAAGGCAGAAGGATGGGAACTTCTATTTAATGGAACCGACTTAGATGGTTGGCGTGATTATAATGGTGAGACTCTAACAGCTCCATGGTTTGTGGAGGATGGTATGATTCAAGCTAAAGGGGAAGGTGCTGATGAGCATGGTTATATAGTAACTAAAAAACTATATGAAAACTTTGAGCTGAAGTGGGATTGGAAAATTGCTGATGGTGGAAACAGTGGTGTTCTTTATCATGTGGTTGAGAATCCTAAATTTGCTGTGCCTTATGTTACTGGGCCCGAGTATCAGCTTATAGATCAGGACAACTTTCCTGAGCCTTTAGAAGATTGGCAAAAAACTGCTGCCGATTATGCTATGTACACTACTAATCCAGACAAATTTAATCTTAAGCCTGCTGGCGAGTGGAATACTTCAAAAATAGTTTTCGATAATGGCCACGTAGAACATTGGTTGAATGGTGAAAAGGTTATTGAATTTGAGGCTTGGACAGATGATTGGCATGCACGCAAGAATAGTGGTAAATGGGAAAATGCTCCTGAGTATGGCTTAGCACGTAAAGGAAATATTTGTTTGCAAGATCATGGCTCGGCTGCTTGGTTTAGAAATGTAAAAATTAAAGAACTACCACGCAAAACAGGCCAGGTAGAGCTGTTTAATGGTGAAGACCTAAAGGGTTGGGAAGCTTATGGTACCGAGAAATGGTATGTAGAGGATGGTTTGCTTGTGTGCGAGAGTGGTCCTGATAAAGAGTATGGATACTTAGCTACACGTGATTACTATGACAACTTCGATTTCTCAGTTGATTTTAAACAAGAGGCTGATGGAAACTCTGGTGTTTTTGTTCGTTCATTTGTTGAGCCAGTTGCTCTTGTAAATGGATGGCAGGTTGAGGTAGCTCCTAAAGGACACGGAACAGGTGGTATTTACGAATCATACGGTCGTGGATGGATTGCTCAAATTACTGAAGAGCAAGAGGAGTTTTTGAAAGAAGGAGAGTGGAATACACTTCGCATAAAACTTGAAAATGATAATATTCAAACTTGGCTTAATGGTGAGGAAATGATTAATCTTACTGATGAGAAAATAGGTAAAGGTCAAGGAAGAATTGCTCTACAAATTCATGATGGTGGAGGTATTAAGGTTTTATGGAAAAACTTTAAACTTGAAACACTGTAATAGACTTTTGTTTATTTAATGGAATAAAATAACCCATCACTTTAATGATAAGTGATGGGTTATTTATTTTATTAGTTATCGTACTACTTATTTGAAGTCGCCAAAGATTGTATCTGAACTCATAAGCAAGTCGATATATTGAGCACGCTTATAAACAAGAGCATTTTCATTTTTGTCTAAGTTGTTGTTTGCAAGCTTTCCTCTAAACTGATCGATAGAATCGTATCCCTTGCTTTCCATCCATTCTGAAATCTCCTTTTTGATTTCACCAATTCTTTCTAAACCATGCTTGTATATAGCACTTACAACTTGAACCGTTGTTGCTCCCGAAAGGAATAGCTTTATAGCATCATCACCATTGAATACACCACGGCTGCTACAAATATCAGCATTGATATTGCCATACAGCATTCCCGCATATCTTAGTGATTGCTTATAATCACCTTTTTGAGATAGATTGAAAGCCTTTGTGTGCTTTTCTCTTTTGATATCAATATCGGGCTGGAAGAATGAATTGAATAGAACAAATGCATCTACATTATGATTGTCCAGTTGTTTTACAAAATTCAAAATATTTGAGTATTCGCTACTTAGCTTTACACTCACAGGAATAGATACTTGCGATTTAATCTCCTTTACAATTTCAATTTGTCTTCTCTCTATTCTTTCTCCTTCTATGTCGTAATTTGTAGGAGTTTGATACAGATTAACCTCGATACCGTCAACGCCAGTTTGCTCAATCTCTTTGGCATATCTTACCCATGACTCTTTGTTAACTGCATTTAGACTTGCAAAAACAGGAATGGATAAGGTCTCTTTAGTCTTTTGTAATCTTGCCAAATGATAGTCGATATCAGAATACTCAATTTGAGGTTCGATTCGAGTCATTTCTGCATGAATATCGTCATACATACCAAGCTGCTCATCTAGTTGTAGGTTCTCTAGCTGAACTTGCTCTTCAAACAAAGTCTTATAAACAATGGCACCTGCGCCATGTAGTTCTGCTTTCTGTAGTTGTTCTAAGTTTGAGGAAATACTACTTGCTCCCAATATTATTGGATTGCTAAGTTTAATCCCCATGAATGTTGTTTCAAGATTTTTCATAGAATATTGTTTTTTATATTATGTATTGTTTTAATTCAGATAATGTCAATATATACAACGCTTTTCAAAGATGCGAAAAATAATTGTATATTCATATTTTATGTATAGTTTTTGTTGAGTCTTGAATTCTTTTGACGATTGCTTCTTTTGCATTCATTTACGTAAATATTAAGTTGGAAGTGTAGCCAATAATCAAATATCTTAATAGTTTGCCAATTGTCATTGATGCAAGAGTTATAGTTGGATTTGCACGCATGAGACCTAAAGCTACTAGAATAACATCTCCCACTGCAGGCACAAAGCTAAGAAATCCCATCATAGCTCCTTTGTTTTGAAGCCAAGCCTGCATCTTGTACAAGCTTTCTGGTTTTATTCTGAACCATTTCTGTATCCATTCTACTTTTCCTAGATGTCCAAGATAGTAACATGTGGCACCACCAGCAGCATTGCCTATTGTGGCAAATATTATACATTGTGTTGCATCTACTCCTGCAGCAATTAGTGCTGCCAATACTACTTCGGAGCTAAAAGGCAACACTGTTGCTGCCAAAAAAGAAGCGATTAGCAATCCCCATAGCCCATATTCTGCTAAGCCGTCAAGCATAATAATTATATTAGTTGTAGCTTTAGTGTGCAATTAGCCAATTATCGCCCACTCCAATATCTGTTTTGAGTGGGATAGATAACTTAAACGCATTTTCCATTTCAGCAACTATTAAAGTTTTCACTTCTTCCAGTTCGTCAGTGGGAACATTGAAGTTCAGTTCGTCATGTAC